>NZ_JBALMR010000009.1:0-68775 GCF_036963165.1 Bacillus sp. JJ675
AGGACGCCGCCAAGCTGTTATTTTTAACATATCCTTCATCGCGGGGTGGAGCAGTTCGGTAGCTCGTCGGGCTCATAACCCGAAGGTCGCAGGTTCAAATCCTGCCCCCGCAACCAAAAATTACTCATTAAATGAGGAGTGCCCGAAGGGTGCAACCAAAATATCTCATACATATTAAATGGTCCGGTAGTTCAGTTGGTTAGAATGCCTGCCTGTCACGCAGGAGGTCGCGGGTTCGAGTCCCGTCCGGACCGCCATTTGTACACAAACGAAATCATAATGTTTTCGTTTTTTTTTATGCTTTTTTTCAGCTTGGTTCTGCCAAGCTTTCTTTATTGGTGATAATTCGATAAACTATTGTTAGTGTTTTTTATTGCCGCTTTAAGCACTAAAGGAGCATGTTATCTTATGGATGAATTTGAGCTGATACAAAGGATCACGCCGCGCTCTCTTTTTCACAGGGAAATCGAAATCGGTATTGGAGACGATGCCGCTGTTTACGAATCAAAAAAGGGATACCAGGAAATCGTTTGTGTCGATACGATGGTAGACGGTGTTCATTTTCTTTCGTCACATTCAACGCCTGCTGATATCGGGTATAAAGCGTTGGCTGTCAATATTAGCGATATTGCAGCAATGGGGGGAATCCCAAAGTTTTACCTTGTGTCCATCGCTGTTCCGTCAGGCTGGCGCGAAGCCGATATTGAGGCGATGTATGAAGAAATGAACAAACTGGCGAAACTATACCAAATGGATGTAATCGGCGGTGATACGGTATCGACTCATGGACAAATGGTCATTACGGTTACGGTGATCGGTGAAGTCGAAAAAGGAAAAGCGTGTTTGCGAAGCCATGCCAGACCGGGAGATATCGTCTTTGTGACAGGAGAACTTGGTTCATCAGCAGCAGGGCTGTCATTTTTATTGGGAGAACTATCTGCAGAGGATGAGCGTCTCATTGAGCATTTTATTGAGCGGCACAAAAGACCTGTGCCACGTGTCAAAGCCGGTTTGATCTGTTCCCGTTATCAAAGCGTTGCGCTTAACGATATCAGTGACGGACTTGCGAGCGAATTGAATGAAATTGCTGAAGCAAGCCGTGTTTCCATAGACATCTATCAAGATTTGATACCAAGATCTTCGGATTTACATAAGCTGCGTTCAGAATGGGAAGAGTGGGTCTTGTTCGGCGGCGAGGATTTTGAGCTTGTCGGTACGATTTCAAGCGATCAATGGGAGCGATTTGACCGGGAATGCACAAGCTGTGGAGTGCCCGTTTACAAAATCGGCGCAGTCAGCAGATCCGGGGAGGCAAACGTGTTCTATTATCGAGGGCAAGACCGCATTCTCCTTGAGAAAAAAGGCTATAATCATTTTAGACAAGACAGGTGACATAAAGTTGAAAACATTGGAATGGAAAACGACGGAACCCGAAGAGACAAAGAGCATCGCTAAGCTTACGGCGCGCTTTGTTCAGCCAGGGGATGTCATTACATTGGAGGGCGATCTCGGAGCCGGAAAAACGACTTTTACAAAAGGCTTTGCTGAAGGCCTCGGGATTCAGCGGGTTGTCAACAGTCCGACCTTTACGATCATAAAGGAATACCGGGAAGGTGCTCTTCCGCTGTTTCATATGGACGTTTACAGAATGGAAGATGAAACAGAAGACCTCGGTTTGGATGAATATTTTGAAGGGGAAGGGGTCTGCCTTGTCGAATGGGCCCATTTGATCGAAGAGCAGCTTCCCGAAGAACGCCTCGAGGTTGTCATCAAAAGACTCGGCGGAGATGAGCGGAAGCTCACTTTGACGCCAAAAGGCAATCGGTACGAAAAACTTTGCAGGGAGATAAGCGAACATGACGACACTAGCAATTGATACATCTAACCTGACGCTTGGCGTTGCGTTAGTCCGGGACGGAAAGGTAATTGCCGAGCACATATCACACCTGAAAAAAAATCATTCCGTCCGGGCGATGCCTGCGATTGATGAATTGCTTCAGGAGTGCGGCCTGGAGCCTTCTGATCTGAGCAAAATCGCAGTTGCGAAAGGGCCTGGATCTTATACCGGAGTGCGCATCGGCGTCACGATAGCCAAAACGCTGGCCTGGTCGTTGAACATTCCCGCGGCATCAGTTTCGAGCCTGGAAGTGTTAGCCGCCAACGGCCGTTTTTTCTCGGGCGTCATCTGTCCGTTGTTTGATGCAAGGCGTGGACAGGTTTATACAGGATTGTACCGCTATGACGACAATAACAGGCTGGAGACCCTGGAAGGCGATCAAAATATTCTGCTTGAAGATTGGCTGAAAAAGCTGAAAGACATTGAGCAGCAAGTGCTGTTTTTAGGAAATGATACAGATATTCATAAAGATATGATCGAAAAGATGCTCGGTAAGCAGGCGGTGATCGGAGGCGCTTCCCTTCACCTCCCCCGCCCTTCCGAATTGGCCTTGATCGGGGAGCGGAAAGAGCCGGAGCCAACGCACGGCCTTGTGCCAAACTATATCCGTTTGGCAGAAGCGGAAGCCAAATGGCTGGAAAAACAAAAATAGCGGGTGGAGCCATGAATACTCAAATGGTCATACGTGACATGAAATCAAATGATGTCGATCAAGTGTATGAAATCGAAAAACGCTCTTTTTCGTCCCCTTGGAAAAAAGAATCGTTCTATCATGAGCTCCATCACAATATGTATGCTCATTATCTCGTCCTCGAAGTAGAAGAGCAAATCATCGGATACTGCGGGATCTGGATTGTGCTGGATGATGCGCAGATTACGAACATTGCCGTTTTGCCTGAATATCGCGGGCGCCGTTACGGAGAAGAGATTTTAAAAGCCGCCATGAAACTGTGCCTGATGAAAAAAGCAGCTCAGCTTTCTTTAGAGGTGAGGGTGTCGAACCATATCGCCCAAAGCTTATATCGAAAACTCGGTTTTCAGCCGGGGGGAATTCGCAAAAATTATTATACTGATAACGGAGAAGATGCTTTATTAATGTGGGTGAGACTGAATGAATCATAAAAAAGATTTGTATGTATTGGGAATTGAGACAAGCTGTGATGAAACCGCTGCCGCCATCGTAAAAAACGGTAAAGACATTATAACAAACGTTGTAGCGTCGCAAATTGAAAGCCACAAACGTTTTGGAGGGGTCGTTCCGGAAATTGCGTCAAGACACCACGTAGAGCAGATGACGATCGTGCTTGAGGAAGCTTTTTCACAGTCAGGCATGTCTTTTGACGATATTGATGCAATTGCGGTAACTGAAGGCCCCGGGCTTGTCGGCGCATTGCTGATCGGCGTAAACGCAGCGAAAGCACTGAGTTTTGCCCGCAAGATTCCGCTTGTCGGCGTTCACCATATTGCAGGCCATATTTATGCCAACCGGCTTGTCCAAGAGCTTCGCTTTCCGGCGCTTGCTTTAGTCGTCTCAGGCGGGCACACGGAGCTTGTGTATATGAAGGAACACGGTTCATTTGAAGTGATCGGCGAAACGCTCGATGATGCGGCAGGAGAAGCATACGATAAAGTAGCCAGAACGATGGGACTGCCTTATCCGGGAGGGCCTCATATTGATAAGCTCGCGCAAAAAGGCGAAGCCAACGTACCATTGCCGCGGGCCTGGCTTGAAGAGGGCTCATATAACTTCAGCTTCAGCGGCCTTAAATCAGCGGTGATCAACACGCTTCACAATGCCTCGCAAAAAGGGGAAACGATATCGCCGGAGGACTTGTCCGCAAGTTTCCAGGAAAGCGTCATCGACGTGCTCGTAACGAAAACGAAGCGGGCTGCCAAGGCTTACGGAGTCAAACAGGTTATGCTTGCCGGAGGAGTTGCGGCAAACAAGGGGCTTAGAACGGCCCTTGAAGAGACATTTTCCGCATATCCGGACATCGAGCTGCTCATTCCGCCGCTTTCGCTTTGCACAGATAATGCGGCTATGATTGCAGCGGCAGGAACCGTCGCTTTCGAAAAAGGAATCAGGGGAAAATATGATATGAATGGCCAGCCCGGCTTGGAGCTGACATCTTACTAAAAACCTCACACACCGTGAGGTTTTTTTAGTTATTAACAGCTTGTTAACATATATCCACAGGCATGTTAATAATATTAAAAAACCTGTTATATAGAAGTTTTTTTACTTGTTAATAATGTGAATAAATATTATGTTTTTTGTGGATATTGTGGGTAAATCGCTTTCTTTCTTGTAAACAAAGGGTTTGTTTTGTGGATAAAAAAGCCGCTTCATCGATTGAAGCGGCTTTGATCTTTATTCTTCTGTAGAAAGTGCTTCCCATTCGGATAATAAGTGCTCAAGTTCGTTATTCAGGCGCTCGTTTTCGGAGTTGATCTCCTGAACCTTTTCGTGGTCTTGAAAGACGTCGGGTTCGCAGAGCAGCTCCTCATTTTGTTCAATTGTTTCTTCGATGGCCGTGATGCGCGTTTCGATTTCGTCTATGCGGCGCTGCCGCTGCCGCTCTTTTCTCTTCCATTCCTTTTCTTCTTCATAGCTCCGCTTTGTTTTGGCCTTATCTGCATCAGGTTTGCTTTGCTCGTCTGTATTTTGCTTTTCCAGTGCTTTAAGCTCAAGCTGCTGGGCCTTTTTTTCCGTATAATAATCGTAGTCTCCTAAATATTCTTCCACTTTCTCAGGTGAAAGCTCGAATACTTTTGTTGCAATGCGGTTGATAAAATAGCGGTCATGGGACACGAACAAAATCGTTCCCGGATAATCGATCAAAGCATTTTCCAATATTTCTTTGCTGTCCAAGTCAAGATGGTTTGTCGGCTCGTCAAGAATGAGAAAATTGGCTTTTTGAAGCATCAGCTTCGCGAGCGCGAGCCGTGCTTTTTCGCCGCCGCTCAGGGCGTGAACAGGCTTTAAGACATCGTCTCCGGAAAACAGGAAATTCCCGAGGCATGTTCTGATATCTTTCTCATTCATCTCGGGGTAGTCGTCCCAAAGCTCGTCAAGCACGCGCTTGGACGAATGGAGTTCAGCCTGCTCCTGGTCGTAATAGCCGATCGAGACGTGTGAACCGGTTGATATCGTGCCTGTAAGGGGTTTAAGCTTTTGAATCAGCGTTTTTAAAAGGGTTGATTTGCCTACTCCGTTAGGGCCGACAAGGGCCACGCTTTCACCGCGCGAAATTTGAAAATAGAGCGAGCGGAGGAGCGGAGGCTGATCTTGGTAGCTGACCGTCAAATCCTGAACGCGCAGGACGTCGTTTCCGCTTTGCCGGGCAATGTCAAAACGGAAGGAGGCCGATTTTTCGTCGCCGAGCGGTTTATCCATGACGTCCATCCGTTCAAGCTGTTTGCGCCTGCTTTGTGCGCGTTTTGTCGTTGAAGCCCTCGCCAGGTTTCGGTCGACGAAGTCCTGGAGTTTGGCGATTTCATCCTGCTGCTTTTCATACAGTTTCATTTCTTTTTCAAGCTGTTCAGCTTTTAATTTCAGATAATCGCTGTAGTTTCCGATGTATTTTTTGCTCCTGGAGCGGGATATTTCGTACACCTGGGTGACAACCTTATCAAGAAAGTACCTGTCATGGGAGACGATGAGTATCGCTCCGCTGTAGTTTTGCAAATATTGCTCAAGCCAGGTAAGCGTATCGATGTCAAGGTGGTTCGTCGGTTCATCGAGAATGAGCAGGTCAGGTTTGGCCAGTAGCATTTTTCCGAGAGCGAGCCTCGTTTTTTGTCCTCCGCTTAAATCCTGGACGCGCGCGGTGTCGCCGTATCCGGCAAATCCGAGACCATGGATCACGGATCTGACGTCGGCTTCATATTGGTAGCCGCCCTTATCTTTAAATTCCTGCTGCAGTCTGTCGTACGTTTTCATTAACGATTCAAGCTTGTCGGGTGCAGCATGCGCCATCTGCTCTTCGACTGAGCGCATCTCTTTTTCCATCGCTTTCAGATGATCGAATACAGTCAGCAATTCTTCTTTTATTGAAAGCTTTGAATCGAGTCCCGAATGCTGATCAAGGTAGCCGATTGTTAAATCCTTCGGCTTGATGATGTCCCCTTTTTCATAAGAAAGCCTGCCGGCGATAATTTTCAAAAAAGTCGATTTTCCGGCTCCGTTGCGCCCGACGATCGCAATCCGGTCCCGGGATCTGACTTCCAGCTTTATATTCGTTAAAATGGAATCGGCTCCAAACGATTTTGAGAGCTGATTGACTTGTAAAATCATCATGATTTATTTCACCTCTTGTTTGCTATTTTTAGTGTAGCCTATCAGATAGCAGTCAGCAAACAATTAAGCGGAGTCTGGAAGATTTTAACCAAAAGGAAAAGACAGATTGAAAAAAATAGTGTATGATCTTTAGTAAGGAGAGTTTTATAATGATGAACCAATTTACGCATTTTAACGAACAAGGCAGAGCCAAGATGGTTGATATAAGCGAAAAGGAAGCTTCAGTGCGAACTGCTGTAGCTTTCTCAAGCGTGTCTATGAAAAGAGACGTGCATGAAAAAATCAAAAACCAGGAGATGGGGAAAGGCGATGTGCTGGCTGTGGCTCAGGTGGCAGGAATCATGGCGGCAAAACAAACGTCCGACATCATCCCGATGTGCCATCCGATCGCTCTGAAGGGAGTCGACATCGCCTTTCGATGGGAAGAAAAAGACCAGAACAGCATCCTGCATATTCAGTCAACCGTCAAGACAAAAGGGAGCACAGGTGTGGAAATGGAAGCGTTAACGTCAGTTTCCGTATGTGCGCTGACCGTCTATGACATGTGCAAGGCTGCGGATAAGGGAATGGTGATAGGACCGACCTATCTCGCTGAAAAAACAGGCGGGAAAAGCGGTGACTATAAAAGGGAAAAAGCTGATGTAAACATGGAGGATCGTTTATGAACTTGGATCATTCAAAAATTCCGCAAGCGACAGCTAAGCGGCTGCCGCTATACTATCGTTTTTTAAAAAACCTTCATGCATCCGGAAAGCAGCGTGTTTCATCCGCTGAATTGAGCGATGCCGTAAAAGTCGATTCTGCCACGATTCGGAGGGACTTTTCATATTTCGGTGCACTCGGCAAAAAAGGCTACGGCTATAATGTGAATTATTTGCTGTCCTTTTTCAGAAAGACGCTCGACCAGGATGAAATGACAAACGTAACGCTTATCGGCGTAGGAAATTTAGGGACAGCCTTTCTCCATTACAACTTCATTAAAAACAACAATACGAAAATCTCAATGGCTTTCGATATCAATGAAAGCAAAATCGGAAAAGAAGTCGGAGGCGTTCCCGTTTACGATTTAAATGACCTTGAAAAGCATTTGACAAACGATATTCCCGTCGCGATTTTGACGGTCCCGGCCCAGGCCGCCCAACCTATTACGGACAGGCTTGTTGCGCTCGGTATTAAAGGCATTCTCAATTTTACGCCGGCCCGTTTGAATGTGCCGGAACACATTCGAATTCATCATATAGATTTAGCGGTTGAACTTCAGTCATTGGTATATTTTCTGAAGCATTATTCAATGACAGAAGAAAAATGACGGAAAGGGGGAGGCTTTTACATGCCGACAATCGGTCCTGGAAGCTTTATTTTAATCGTTATCTTGGCGATTCTGATTTTCGGTCCGCAAAAACTTCCTGAACTGGGAAAGGCAGCAGGCAAGACGCTAAGGGAGTTTAAAAACGCAACAAGAGGTCTGGCAGACGACGAAAGCGAAAAAAAGAAAGAAGATCAGTAGGATGGGATGACATTGATGAAGGGAAGAGAAATGTCGCTTCTGGAACATATTATTGAACTGCGAAGACGGCTCGTGTTCATTGCCTTCTTTTTTGCCGTTTTTGTCATGGCGGGCTTCTTTTTGGCTAAGCCGATCATTCTTTATTTGCAGCAGACCGATGAAGCGAAACTGCTGACGCTGAACGCGTTTAAACTGACCGATCCGCTCTTGGTATACATGCAGTTCGCTGTCATTATCGGCGCTGTGATGACCTCGCCGCTTGTCTTGTACCAGCTGTGGGCTTTTATCAGCCCGGGGCTGTATGAAAAAGAACGCAAAGTGACGCTAAGCTATATTCCTGTATCGATCATACTTTTTTTAGGCGGCATTGCTTTTTCTTATTTTATTTTATTTCCGTTTGTCGTTGAATTTATGACGAATCTTTCCGATGATCTTAAGGTGAATCAAGTCATCGGGATTTATGAGTATTTTCAGTTTTTAATACAGCTGACGCTTCCTTTCGGCTTATTGTTTCAGATGCCTGTGATCATTATGTTCATTACAAGGCTCGGTTTGGTGACGCCCATGATGTTGGCTAAGATCAGGAAGTATGCATACTTCTTTTTGTTCGTCATCGCGGCGTTCATCACGCCTCCTGATATGTTGTCCGATTTTATGGTGGCAGCGCCTCTTTTGATCCTGTATGAAATCAGCATCATCATTTCGAGAATTTCCTACAGGAAAGCGCAGAAAGCCGTCATTCAGGAAGCCAATCAGGCATTTTTAAAATAAAGGGCCATCTCTTTTTGAGAGAATGGCTCTTTTTCTTTATTTTTTCCGCTTTGAAAGGGCGAACATTTTGAAGGAAATGCTGATGTTATAGGCGGCGAACAGCATCAGGAGAATGGTGTAGAACGACCACATATTCCCCGGAGAGGTCGCTGCCAGATACGTAAACAGCACGCCCGTCAAAAAATACATCACGCCCCAAAACACCGGGCTTCTCATCATAAAAATCCTCCGATAATCAGCTGCACTTTTTCAACCCGTTCCAAATAGTCCTGAATCTGGCCCTGAAACGTCTGCATGATCACGACAAACGTATTCATGGCGACGTGGGCAAAGATCGGCACGATAATCCGGTTTGTCCTGACGTACAAAAAAGCGAATGTGAAGCCCATTGCCGCATAGATTAAAAAGTGTGAGAAATCTATGTGGACAACCGAGAAAAGGACGGAGCTGAACAGAGCAGCGATAAAGAAATTCGTTTTTTCATATATAGCTCCGAAAATGATCTTTCTGAAAATGATTTCTTCCAGAATGGGGCCGAACACAGAAGAGACGATGACCATGAGCGGCAATGCCTGAATCAATTTCATGATCATTTGCGTATTTTCCGACTCGGGATTGGCCCCGAATAGCGTCATTTCAATCATGGCAGCAATTGACTGAGCAAAAATCGCGAGAAAAACGCCGCCGACCGCCCAGGCTACCGATGCCCCAATCGATGCTTTCGGCCTGTTTCGAAGCGTTGTTTTCGGCACTGTCCTTAAAATCAGCAGCACGATGACGAGACAGAGCAAAAAGGCAATGACTGACCATACGCTTGTCAGCGTCAGCTTTGCTTGAACGGGAGTCTGTCCTTTTCCTACGCCGAGCAGGTAAAGCAGAGGCACGCCGACGATGGACGACAATTGCATGAGGACGTATGTCAAAATAATAAACCAGTATTGTTTTCTCAAGCCGTATGTACTCCTTTTCTAGAATCTAAAGCAGACTACATTTATTGTAACACACTCTTATTAAATTATCGGATGGGAAAGGGAAACGGAAACTTGCAAGCGCAAAAATTTTTAGACTTATCACTTGAAATTGCCAGGGAGATTCTTTATTATAAGAATTGTGTTAGCACTCAATGAGTGTGAGTGCTAAAATTACATATGAAAATATTGAGGAGGTTGTTTCATTGTTAAAGCCATTAGGTGATCGCGTTGTCATTGAGCTCGTTGAGTCTGAAGAAAAAACTGCTAGCGGAATCGTACTTCCTGACTCCGCAAAAGAAAAACCCCAAGAGGGTAAAGTAGTTGCTGCCGGTTCAGGCCGTGTATTAGAGAGCGGAGAACGCGTGGCATTAGAAGTAAAAACAGGCGACCGCATCATCTTCTCAAAATATGCCGGTACTGAAGTGAAATATGAAGGTACTGACTACTTAATCCTGCGTGAAAGCGACATTTTAGCTGTTATCGGCTAAGTCTTAAATAAAATCTTTATATAATCCTGAGGAGGTTCGAATCACATGGCAAAAGATATTAAGTTTAGCGAAGAAGCCCGCCGTTCCATGCTGCGCGGTGTAGATGCATTGGCTGATGCTGTAAAGGTAACATTGGGACCTAAAGGACGCAACGTCGTTCTTGAGAAAAAATTCGGTTCTCCGCTTATCACAAACGACGGTGTAACCATCGCGAAAGAAATCGAGCTTGAAGATGCGTTCGAAAACATGGGTGCAAAGCTTGTTGCTGAAGTTGCCAGCAAAACGAACGACGTTGCCGGCGACGGTACGACAACGGCGACTGTTCTTGCTCAAGCGATGATCCGCGAAGGCCTTAAAAACGTAACAGCCGGAGCTAATCCTGTGGGCGTCCGTAAAGGAATCGAGCAGGCTGTTGCAGTAGCGGTAGAAAACCTGAAAGAAATCTCTAAACCGATCGAAGGCAAAGAGTCTATCGCACAAGTTGCTTCTATCTCTGCTGCTGACGAAGAAGTCGGAAGCCTGATCGCCGAAGCGATGGAACGCGTCGGCAACGACGGTGTCATCACGATCGAAGAATCCAAAGGATTCACGACTGAACTTGAAGTTGTTGAAGGTATGCAGTTCGACCGCGGATATGCGTCTCCTTACATGGTGACTGACTCCGATAAGATGGAAGCGGTTCTTGAGAACCCGTATATCCTGGTCACTGACAAAAAAATCACAAACATTCAAGAAATCCTTCCGGTTCTTGAGCAAGTCGTTCAGCAAGGCAAACCATTGCTTCTCATCGCTGAAGACGTTGAAGGCGAAGCTCTTGCAACGCTTGTTGTCAACAAGCTCCGCGGAACATTCAATGCAGTGGCTGTTAAAGCTCCTGGATTCGGCGACCGCCGCAAAGCGATGCTTGAAGACATCTCTATCCTGACAGGTGCCGAAGTGATCACAGAAGATTTAGGCCTTGACCTTAAATCAACTCAAATCAGCCAACTGGGACGCGCTTCTAAAGTCGTCGTTACGAAAGAAAACACGACGATCGTTGAAGGCGCCGGAGATGCTGAGCAAATCGCGGCACGCGTCAACCAAATCCGCGCTCAAGTTGAAGAAACAACTTCTGAATTCGATAAAGAAAAATTACAAGAGCGCCTTGCGAAACTTGCAGGCGGCGTAGCTGTCATCAAAGTCGGCGCTGCGACTGAGACAGAACTGAAAGAACGCAAACTTCGCATCGAAGACGCCCT
Organism: Bacillus sp. JJ675; assembly: GCF_036963165.1. NCBI lineage: Bacteria > Bacillati > Bacillota > Bacilli > Caryophanales > Bacillaceae > Bacillus > Bacillus sp. JJ675. Next base: position 11,173 of record NZ_JBALMR010000009.1, read on the forward strand.
CAACTCTACTCGCGCTGCGGTAGAAGAAGGAATCGTATCTGGCGGAGGTACAGCTCTTGTCAACGTATACAATAAAGTTGCTGAAATCAACGCTGAAGGCGACGAATTGACTGGTGTGAACATCGTTCTTCGCGCTCTTGAAGAGCCAATCCGTCAAATCGCGCACAATGCAGGCCTTGAAGGATCTGTCATCGTTGAGCGCCTGAAAGGCGAAGAAATCGGAATCGGCTACAACGCTGCAACAGGCGAATGGGTCAACATGATCGAAAAAGGTATCGTAGACCCTACAAAAGTTACACGCTCAGCTCTGCAAAACGCTGCATCAGTAGCGGCAATGTTCCTGACTACTGAAGCAGTCGTTGCCGACAAGCCTGAAGAAAACAAAGGCGGCGGCATGCCTGACATGGGCGGAATGGGCGGAATGGGCGGTATGATGTAATAGGCTTTTAAAAGCTTATTATATCAAGGTTTCCCTACCTCTTGTGGAGTTTTTGCCCACATTTTGCCCACAGTTGACAGATTAAAGTAAGCTTCTCATGAGTTCGCTGAACTTGTGGGAAGCTTCTTTCTTTTTTGGCTTAGTGATATGCAAATAGATATTTTTGGTTGTATCATCATCAGTGTGTCCCAAACGATCCATAATTTGTTCCAGGCTAACCCCTGCTTCAGCCAGCAGAGAGGTATGAGTGTGTCTTAATGAATGTGGGGTTAGTGATGGATTTAAATTGGCAATTTTAAGCAATCTTTTCATACGTATTTCAATTAACTTCACATAAGCCGGATACCCTGCATTTACTTCATCCAATTGAGCAAAAACAAACCCTTCATTATGATACGTCTTACGGTATTTCATTTGCACTTCTTTTTGAGCCTTTCTAAGCTTATCAAGCTCGATCAGGACATCTTTCGTAACATCTATCACGCGTTTAGATTTTTTTGTTTTTGGAGTGAGTAATTCGTATTCTTTTATGGCATTGCGTGGATTGTAATACGTTTTTGTAATGCTTATAGTTTGTTCTTCAAAGTCGATGTCGTTCCATTTTAGAGCACAAAGTTCTCCAGCTCTCATGCCTGTATAGGCAAGCGTAAAGAATATTGGATAGTCACGAATATCCATTTGATGATCCGGGATAATAGAGAGAAAATGTGCAAGTTCTTCTTTCTCTAAATATTTTGGTAATTCTTTTTCTCGCTCTAATTCCTCAACGGTTTTTTGAACTTTCGGGACAATCGCATATTCGGTCGGATCGGTTTTGATCACTTCAAGTTCAATCGCACGTTTAAAGATCATTCTCCCGGTTCGGTGGGCACCGTCGATTGTATTTTCTGCATATCCTCTTGCTTTTAAGTCATTGAGTGCCTCTTGATATTGCTTGCGTGTTATATCTTTCATCTTCAAATACTGAAAATAGTCCATCAAACGACTGATTTCGTGCTTACGAACCCTTATCGTACTTACCTTTACCTTCCCGGTGTTTTCGTACCAGATCAGCCATTCTTTCGCGAACTCTTCGAATGTAATTTCTTTCTCTTCAATATAGGTTCCTTGCAGTAGCTCATATTGGATTCGTTTGGCTTCCTCTTCGGCTTCTGCCTTTGTTCTAAACCCTCCAACTTCCTTTTGTTTACGCTTACCAGTAGTCGGATCAACAATATCATACCGATAGTACCACTTTGCGCCACAGGTGCACCGTTTCTTTTTGCACTTGCAGCCTCGACGCCTAAATGATCCTTTCATTGTTTATCACCCTTTACAACTTTTGTGTGAATTGTATCGCTTGTCCGATGACTCTGGCTGGGTTGTCCGGGGTGATAATAAAAGGGCTGTAATTCGGATTATCCGGCATCAAAATTACCATATCTCCTTGACGCTTAATTCTTTTCAGGGTAGCTTCTGTGTCGCCGTTAACAAGCACGGCAGCTATTGCCCCATTTTCTACTTCCGGTTGTTCGCGCACTAAGACGTATGATCCGTCAGGAATCGTTGGTTCCATGCTTGTCCCTTTTGCCTTTAGATAAAATAGATTACCACTTGGTAGTTGATCGGGAGACTCGTATATATATTCAGTTACATTTTCTTCGGCTAATATCGGTTCACCGCATGCAATTGTTCCGAGTACAGGAACGGGAACGGTTTGTGGTGCTAAAGGAGTAAGATTGGATGGTGCTTCTTCTGTCAATTGAGTACGAGTAATTCCAAAATAATCAGCCATTAATTGAATTTTGTCTGGTCTGGGATATGTTTTCCCTTTAACCCAGTTAGATACGGTCATCTCTGGAATATTTAAATCTCGAGCCATCATAGTTTGTGATATTCCCTTACGTTTTAATTGTTTTTTTAAATTGTTTGCCATGATTTCCTTTAGTTTTTGAATATCAATCATTTTAATTCCTCCTTGTTTTCTTCCTTATTATAGTACCTAAAAACGGTAAGTATGTAAAGGATCAAACTACTTTTTTTCGGTAAAAATAATGTTAAAAGGTATTGACAGTAACTTTTAAAGGTAGTATATTGAGAGCACAGAATAATGAAAGGAGTTGAAAGTGTTGATTAAAATAACTTTAGCTGCAGCTAGGGTGAATGCAGGCCTAAGCCAAGCGCAAGCTGCTAAAGAGATTGGCATAACACCAAAAACTCTTCGGAATTATGAGAAAGGTATTACCGCTATACCTGGATACCGACTTAAGAAAGCCGCAGAAGTTTATGACTTGCCAGAGGACATAATCAAATTACCTATTGTAAATGATGGGGCATATGATGAAGAAGAAAAAAATTTACAGCTAACTACCGTTTAAAGGTACATTTGTATAAAAGGAGATTTGAATACAATGCAAATAATTGATCAATTGCCACCAATACTTACCGTTAAGCAAGTAGCAGAGTTAATGGGATGGCATCCAAATACTGTTTATCAACGTTGCACTTCGGGCGATTTACCAAGTTTCAAAAGCGGAAACAGCAGACGGATACGTCGAGAAGCATACTTGGAATGGATTAAAAAAATGGAAGCTGAAAACTGAAATCCTAGGAGGTCCCATAGATGAAAAATCAATTAGTCTTCAACAAAGAAAATATTGCTGTCACAGACAGTTTGATAATCGCTGAAACGTTTGATAAACAGCATAAAGACGTTTTAAGAGATATTCGTACTCAAATGGACTATGCAGGCGAAGAATTCTCACAGCGCAATTTTGCGCCGTCAAATTATGAAGTACGGGGTAAACAATATCCAAAATACGATCTTACCGAAGATGCATTCACATTGGTTGTGTTCGGCTACAACACGAAAGAAGCTGTTCAAACCAAAATTAAATTCATTCAAGAATTTAAGCGGATGAAAGAATACATCCAGAAACAGCAGCAGCCAAAGGCAATGAATGCAAAAGAAAGCATACTTGCAAACATGAAACTAACCATCCAGCTTAACGATGATGTTGACGGGATGAAGGAAGACATAAAGCAACTTCGTCATGATCTCGATAAAAAATTGACACTCGATTACTCTCAGCAGCAAGCCATGAGGAACGCAGTGAACAAACGTGTGCATAAGCTCTGGAATGAAAATAAGGTCGACAAAACATTCTATGAAACGACCAGAAGAGTTTATGCAGCATTATGGAAGAACCTAAAAGATGCGTACAGAGTAAACGCCTATCCGAACATCCTGCAAAAAGACTTTGAAGAAGCGATGAGCTTCATTGAAGGATGGAGACCGATTTTTAACGGAAATCAATCTGTGTAGGAGGAATAAAAGATGAAAAAAATAGATCAGCTGTTGGAAAAGCAAGACAAACTACTCGAAGAAGTGGAATTTTATTTAGAAGCTTTTCAAAACGAATCACCAATTAGAACTATAGTGACAGATAAAACTACACCAAGCGACTTTTTAAAAGGTGAAAAGCTTGAAGATATAGGTTTTGTTTCTGGGATAGATGAAGAAGGCAACGTAGTTTTTGAACAATTCTGGTCAAACAATAAAATCCTTCAATTCACGCTTAAAGGCGAGCTGGTACTTGATCTGCAACTATTAGTATACAACGAAGAAGAAAACAGCCCAGGAAGAAAACTTTCGCAGGCAATCGGGCTTCTCGAAGAGGCTCTTCGCGTACAAACGGATATTGATGAGCTTGAAAGCAGGAGGGGAGAAAAATGAAAATCAAAACAAAAGAATGGCTTGCTTTAAGTGAGGCGGAACGTTTTATGAAGATTTATCAAGCTTTTGTGAAGAAGCATATCTAGAAATAAAAGGAGAGAGGAAAATGACCAAACAAAATAAATCAACCCCTGCGGCAACAGAGGTTGATAAGAAAACTAATAAATTGGATTTTACTACTTCTGTTTTAACTGCGATTCAATACGTTGAGAAGTATTTTGATAAGCCGTTTCCACTATTATCGGAAAATAATTCGAAACAATATGTTTCGTATGAAGAGCGGAAGCAGAAAGAGCGAATCCACAGGCACCAGAAATAAGTTCTTTAAGGTAATCTTTATCGGATAAATTTTTCTTGTCTGCTTCATCAAAGACATGTTGTAAACCATCTTGTAATGCTGTTATTGCGATATCCATAGCATCCTTTTGAATCAATTCCATATCATTTTCTAGTTGTTCAATGGGTGCAAAGTCGCTTTTATCAAGTTTCATAGTTTCACCTCCTGTCTTATACAGGGACATTATACCAAAAAGGAGGAGCAATCATGTTTTTAGTTGGCCATGTATGGCTACATAACCAAATTCATGTCGTAATCAGTGAATCTGTCCATACGCATAATCAGGCTTTGTACAGGTTAATGCAGCAGGGCGGCTCAATCATCCAAAATGAGTGCAAAAACAATGCTCTCGGCTCTGTGATCGTGAACGGAAAAAAATCAGTTTGGCCTTTAACCAAGACGGAAGGACTGAGAGCAAATGGCTGAGGTCAAATGGATTAAGCTAAGTACGCAAATGTTTGAAGACGAAAAAATCAAGTTAATCGAGCAAATGCCTGAGGCGGACACCATTTTGATTATATGGGTTAAGCTGCTGTCCCAGGCTGGGAAAACGAATGCGTCAGGATACATCTACCTAAGCAAAAATATCCCGTATACGGAAGAAATGTTGGCGACTATTTTCAATCGGCCGTTACCGATCGTAAGAATGGCGTTACAGACATTTCAGCGGTTCGGCATGATTGAGATAGATGAACACAACTTCATTAGTATTTCGAACTGGGAAAAGCATCAGAATGTCGAGGGCATGGACCGGGTTCGAAAACTCAACGCCGAACGAAACAAGAGATACAGGGAAAGAAAAAAACAATTGCAGCTTACTTCTCCTAAAAACGAAAGTGACGTTAGCGTGACGTCACGTGACGGTACAGATATAGATAAAGAATTAGATAAAGATATAGATAAAGAAAATAATATATTGTCGAGTAAACTCGACGACGCATCTTCTTCTAAAAACGAAAAGGATGAGATTCCTTACAAATTGATCATTGATCTGCTGAACAAAGTGGCGGGTACACGATACCGATATACCACAGAAAAAACAAAAAAAGACATCAAAGCACGCTGGAACGAAGGTTTTCGTTTTGAAGACTTCAAGCATGTCATTCTTGTAAAAACAGAGGAATGGCTCAATGATCCTGCTATGAATAAGTTTTTACGCCCTCAAACATTGTTCGGTACAAAATTTGAATCTTACCTAAACCAAAAAGGAGGAGCAACGCATGGAGGATTTCACAAAGGAGCAAGCGGCCGCAGTCAAGGGCGAAATATCTCGGAGGATGACATTCCATACTGATGAGAACGGAAAGCCTGTCTATTGTAACAAGCATACAAGGATCATCGGCGGAGAAGAAAAGCCTTATCCGGTTCAACTTATGAAACTCCGAGACGGCTCAATAAAATGTCCCATGTGCGAACGAGAACAGCGAAACAAGGAAATCGAGCGTGAAGCCGAGATATGGCGCCGTCAGATAGAGAGGAGGGTTCTTTCTACACACTCACTTATTGCTGATCCAACTCTGGAAAAGGCAACGTTCGAAACATATCACTGTTACAACAAAGAGGATGAACAGAACAAACACCGGATGCTTGAACTGGTTGACCAGATCAAAGCGGGCGTAATCATGAACATATTTCTAACCGGTGTGTCCAATGCTGGCAAAAGTCATCTGGCAATATCAGCGCTTAAAGAACTGAACAAAAAGAGTCAAGAAGAATATGCAAAATCAGCCCTTTTTGTTAATAGTGACGCACTCATGCGGCGCATAAAAAATTCTTTCAACGATGATTCTGAAAAGCTTACGGAGTCCAAGGCGATCGAACTGCTTACACGAGTCGATTACCTCGTCATCGACGACTTGGGGAGCGAAGTGGGAGATACAGACAATGAGAAGCGAACGGCACCCGATTTCATTCAAAGAGTTTGGTATGGGGTATCTACTGGGCGTCAAGGCAAGGTGACTATAGTTACAACAAATCTTACTGGGATTGCTTTAGCAAAGCTATATGACAAGAAGACTGTCAACCGTCTTACAGCCCATCTTGAAAAAATTGAATTTAAAGAGAAACAAAAAAACAAAGGGCGTAAGACACCAGCTTTTCAAGGAGGTGGTAACTGGTGAAAGACAGCAAATTGAAACCGATCATGCCAGGTGTGTGGGGGCATGTGAAAACCAATAAAACACCCGAGGAACTTAAACAAGGATTGCAGGAACTTGAAATGAAGCTCGAAAACCTGCTGACCTATTGGTCAAATGTACGGAGGGATAACGCATGAAACATGGTAAGAGACCAACGCGCGCGCAAAAGCAAATTATCAAAAAGAACGGTTTAAACCCGGAGAACTGGCTTATATCAAAGAATCTACAGCATGAGCAAATATTGATCATCGTTCATCGTCACACCGGGACCGTGCGGGAGTGTTGGGCATGAAAATGGCTGCCCGCGCTGATCGTTTAGAAATTGCACTTGATAACTTGAATTATGAATGGTCATATGTCCAGCTATGTAAAGTGATAGATTACTGGTACGACGGCAAGTCATTGTATGACGCTGCCGATCTTCTGAAAAGAAACCCGGACGAGCTTTTAATTCTGATTGTGGACCTTGCAAAAAGAACCATTCTGCCGCACCGGAGAAACGGAATAGGGCCGAATGAGAGAATATGTATTTTCCCATCGAGAATGAAAGCCAAAAAGAATGGGTTGCGGCAGCTTTTCGATGACAGCCCTGTGTATATCCCGTTCTTAGACAATAATTTCATTTGGTATAACAGTGACATTCTTAAATTCAGAGCTTTGTGGAATAACGGCCAGTCTATTATCAAAATGGCAAAAGTCTTTAAGAGAGAGATTGAAGAAGTTTTATTCCTTGTGATCGATCAGGGGAACAAGGAAATGATTCGGCCGCGAAATGGGGGACTTTTAGGTGCGGAAGCGTCAGAAAACGAAAAAAGGCAGTTCAGGCTTATCGTTTGATAAAGCGTCTTTACAACAACTTTTAGTCATTATCAGGTTTGAATCTTGTCCCAAGCATTTGAAAAATGCTGCTATGAAAAATCTTTTGAAGAGGTGAAATCTGCATGACAGAGCAGGAGCGTTTGGAAAAAATCGAATGGATTAATTTGATTGAAAGATACGGCAAGGAGTCGCTTAAGCAGAAGAGCGATGAGGAAATTGAAAAGCTTTATAACTTGGCAATGCTCAGGCAAACGGATGATGTGTTTGCATAAAAAAACCAGAGCTATTAAAAGCCCCGGAAAATAAAAACTCAGCACTTTTATTTTAACACGGGGGTGCTACTGGTGAACAGTCCTAAAGAGATCAACGTCAATCAAGATTTATCAAGCAAAATTCAAAACGGGAAGGTCACTGTCATCGTTTTAGATGGCCTAAACGGAACGGCATATGAAGCAGAGGCACCGGAGCATGGGAAAACGATTGTCGAAACGTTTAAAGGCGGCTTTTCCCGGATTCATCTTGAATCATCATTCAAATTCAATTAATAGCAGGGGTTTTCCCCTGCGGGGGAGTGAACGACATGAACAAAAATTATCATGTAATTGCAAAATCAATCACCTTTAATTCAGAAACCTATGAGCTTGGTCAAATATATAATCCGCCAGGCTTCAAAAAGCCGGCCAAAGTCATAAATATTGTGGACAACCGTGGAGCTTGGTCGCATAAAGAGGGCGGCTTTGAGATTCGGTTTGATACAGGGGATAAATTAAGGATTTACTCAAATGATGTGATCATACATTGGGAGCCGATGGGCGGTGAGAAGGAATGAACAATATCAAGATTCGTTACACATTCAGACACAAAGGCAGCGGCAACATTGAAATGAAATGGTATAACATCGATGGCGATTCATTCGTTACGGAGGGTACGGCAGCAGAGTACAAGGAAAAGATCGGATGGGAGGCGGCGGAATAAACAAATGAAAAGTATTGAATTATTCGCTGGTATAGGGGGGATTGCACTTGCTGCAGAATGGGCTGGTATTGAAACAGTTGCCTTTTGTGAGCGAGAACCATTTTGTCAGAAGGTACTACAAAAAAACTTTCCCGGTGTCCCTATCTTTGATGATGTGTGCACCTTAAATAGACAGCTTTTAGAGGAAAAAGGAGTGATCGAACCTGGTGGAACAGTTGACATTATTTCCGGAGGATTCCCTTGCCAGCCTTACAGTATTGCCGGGAAGCGAAAAGGCAAGGAAGATGACCGCGACCTCTGGCCGGAAATGTTTAGGATCATCAAAGAACTCAGGCCCACTTGGGTTGTTGGTGAAAACGTTGCTAACTTCGCCAATATGGAGCTCGACCGCACGTTATTTGACCTGGAAAGTGCAGGTTACAAAGGGCAATCGTTTATTATACCGGCTTGTGCCGTCGACGCCAAACATAGAAGAGATAGAACATTCGTTGTTGCCTACTCCGACCACAAGGGACAGCAGGCCGGGGGATGCCAAGAATCGTCAAGGCGGTCGTTCCTTGGTCGATTCGGTGATGTGGCCGACACCAAGAGCAAACGATGCGGAGAAGAGGGGGAACATAAATCCTTACGACAAGAGGAATGGACTTCCCGCGGCTGTGAGGCTTTTTCCGACCCCGACAGCGCGGGATTGGAAGGGACGAACTGGTCCGAATTGGAATCATCAAACCTTGCCGGATGCCGTTCTATGGCCGACTCCGAGAACAAAGGGCATGTGCGGCGGAACCGGGTCATTCCAAACGATGATCGATCTGCAGGAAAAAGGGGTTATCACCGAAGAGGAGCGAAAACAGATGACGGCGGGCAACGGTGGGCAGCTGAACCCGACGTGGGTCGAGTGGCTAATGGGATTCCCAATCGGGTGGACAGAATTAAAGGATTAGGAAATGCTGTGGTGCCTCAGCAGATTTTCCCAATCTTTAAAGCGATTATGGAACAGGAGGCGGCAAGATGCCAAGATCACCTTTAATCTGGTTCGGTGGCAAGGCCAAATATGCCGAACACATCATTAACAAAATGCCTGCCCATAAGGTTTATGTTGAGCCTTTTGGCGGCGCGGCTCATGTTATAGCAAACAAGCCGAAAATTTCGCATGAAGTGTACAACGATATTGACGGAAATGTGGTCAATTTTCTAATGCAAGTCAGAAAGGATCCGAAGAAGATGCAGAAGGCTTGCGAGTCCATCCCGTACAGCAGAGCGCTCTATGAAAAGTGGAAATCTGAGAATTATCCAATAGACGATTTTGACCGGGCTGTCCGGTGGTTCTATATGAATCGCTCTGGGATCAGTAAGGGAAACGCGGATAACGTGCCGCAAACTGGATGGCGACACAGTACAAAAAGCGGGCAGAATCCGGCGGGCGGCTACATAAGTGCCTGTACAGCATTCCAATCATTTGCCAATCGTATGAAGGGTGTCATGATTGAATGTCAGGATTTCCGCAAGATTATTGAAAAATACGATAGCTCGGAAACTCTCTTTTACGTTGATCCTCCGTATGTTGGCCGAGAAAAGTTTTATGCCGGCGGATTTACGGAGCAGGATCACCGGGATCTGGCGCGGTTGCTGAATCAAGTGAAAGGAAAAGTGGTTCTCTCCTATTACGACGATCCTTTGATACTCGAGCTCTATCCGAATTGGGAGAGAGAAACATTTTCGGCATATAAGCAGGTTGTCGGTGGATCCGGAAAAGGGAACTGGGCCGAAGAAATGTTGCTGTTCAATTATAAAATCACTCAGCTCAGTTTATTTGATTAGGAGGCGCAGCTGGCGCCGGGAAGGTGAGGAAATGGATAAATTAAGCGAAATCAAAGAACGATTTAATGGTGATGAAATAGAACGTGATGATGTTGAATGGCTTATCGAACAGGCTGAAAAGGCCAAACAATACAAGATCGCATTAGAAAATATAAGTGATATTTTAGACGGTCAAAATGTTACTGAATTGATTGAACAACTAGCATATGAACTTGGCCACTCTGGAATTTATGATAAGGATTAATAATGCAGTACACCAAAACAATGGCCGGAGCCGGGAAGGAGAAATGTTATGACACAGGATTACAAACCGTTTCTGCGGCAAGCCATCGATATTTTTGATCAAAAGTATGGAGTGAACGGCAGATTATACCTAATGTTCTGGCTGCAAGAAAATTTGATGAAAACCGTCGGCGGACGGAAATAGAATAATGTCCTAGATGGAATGCCTGCGGACACTGAACTTACAGCATATTGCTGTTTGTTTGGTGTCCGTTTTTTATTTGTCCCGGTTGCAGTTTAGTGAAAGGAGAAACAGACATGAAACCCAACAAAAGAAAACGTCCTGAAAAAGCGCAGGAGCGCTCTGAGCGCTTTTGGAGAGAGATTATGGGGCAAAACAAGCAGATTCTTAAACGAGGCAAAGGCGGCGCTTATAAGCGCAAATAAAAGGAGGAATAAACCATGCTATTTCAATTACCCGAAATCGATAGAGAAGCGACGAAAAAGAAAATTGAAGCCATATTGGATAATTACAGAGTGGTTCTCTTGCAAGTTCCAGATGATCTGCTGCCAAAGGTCACGGCAGGATTCAACCTCGTGCCGCCGTCAAATACAAACGCGTTTCATTCATCTACGGAGGATATGGCTATCAAAAGAGTCGAAATGGAAAAAGAGCGAAATGCCTTTCTGGCAAAAGTTCAAAAGGCCGTGAATCGCTTGCCGGCCAATGAACGGCAGATCATTATCATGAGGTATATGTCCCAAGATCACCGTTTTGATTATGAAGTTTACAACGAAATAGGGATGAGCTCACGCACATACTTCCGGATAAAATCACGCGCTTTTTATAACCTGGCTTTTGCATTGAAAGAGGAAGTGTACGTGAAGGGAAGTGCTTCATAATGAATTTTGTGCAGCCTATCAGGGACAAGGACCAGATTTATTATATTAAGAAATTCCTGAGAGAACGGAGTGAAAGAAACTATCTGCTTTTCGTCACCGGCATAAACTCGGGCTTGCGTATATCCGATTTACTTCGTTTAAGAGTCCGCGACGCCAAACGAATGTATATCGATTTACGCGAGAAGAAAACTGGCAAGCAGAAACGGATCAAAATAAATAAGGCACTAAAAAAGGCTCTGGCCGACTATATTAAAGATAGAGATGACCAGGAATTTTTATTTAAGAGCCGCGAAGGACTAAATAAACCGATCAGCAGAAGCACGGCATACAACATATTGAAAGAGGCGGCGGAATACGTCGGGCTTGATGGGATCGGCACCCACACCATGAGGAAAACGTTCGGTTACTGGCATTATAAAAAATTCAAAGACGTGGCCCTCTTGCAAGAGATATTCAACCATTCCAGCCCTGACGTTACGCTTCGATATATCGGGATCACTCAAGACACAATGGACCAAACAATGGACTCATTCAGCTTGTAAGCTCATCTGTCTTCAAAACGGATGAGTTTTTTTCTGCCTATTTTAACGAACTAACCATAATGAGAAAGTGTCCAACTCATTTTGACAAAATGGCTTGAAACTATGCAGGACAAAGGGTTCCGCGTTTCTGTGAATTGGACACAATATAAGATATGGCTAATTCGTGGATAATGTGGATAAATAAAACCTCTTGCATGGTATAATGTAGAAAAAAATTGAAGGAGCCGATCAATTATGTCTGACTTCATAACAGGAAAACAAATGGATTCTATCAGAAAAATTCAGCTTTCAGACAGCCAGTACAAACTTTATTCCGGTTTAAAAAAGGAACTGAAACTTACTGATAATCAAGTCATGAATATGACATGGGGCGAACTAAAAGAGAACTTGCAGAGGAGGCAAAGCAGAGGCATGACAGCAAAATGATTTTGGCACAATTTTGGCGCAACGTTGGCACTCTGTTTTGTTTTAGTTCGGTTAATATGGTAATAGGTCAAAAAACGAAAGTGAAATTAAAAAAAGAGCAACCGGCTGGCTGCTCTTTTGTCTTATGATCTAGGATTTTTGTATATACCAAGATGTTCTTTAATAGCATCTTGAAGAAGATGCGAATAATTAATTTTATGCTCTTTTGCAATGTCGTCCATCCAGCGCGGGATAGTTAATGTTTTCTTAACTGCCGCATTCTCCATTTCATGACGGAAAGGCGGCATCCATGTTTCGATTAATACGATGCTTTGGCTATCTTCTGTTTCGATATCTTTTGAAGATGTCGGCTGAGGAATTTCATCACCATCTTGTTCAAGGCCATATAGATGGAGTGCCATAGCTTCTTTAGCCATTGTTAGAGCTTCTTCATCCGTATCACCACAAGTGATGCATCCAGGCAGATCAGGAAAAGTAACTGTGATTCCGTCATCGTCGTAATCGAAAAGGGCTGGATAAATGTAACGATCTTTTTTCATAATCTATAACCCCTTTATATTTAAATTTTTATGATAGTTCCTTTACAAGCAGGGCTATTCAAGCCCCGCCTGTTTAAGGATTGATTTTACTGTTTTCTTTGGGAAGTCTTTCTTAGGATGTGGGATGGTAACCGTTCCGGGTTTTGTTGGATGTTTAAACTGATGATGACTACCTTTTACCCTTACTTGGTACCAACCATCTTGCTCAATTTTCTTGATTAGCTCTCTTGAATTCATTTGATGGTTACCATCTCCTTTCGACATACTTATTATAACACGTATAAAAATACGTATCAAGTATCTTTTGTTATTTTTTATTTATTTCAATGGGCATCCTACGGGGTGCTTTTTTATTTGGGTAGCTACTGACCACGGAAGGCGTTCGGGTGCACACGGATAGCCGGATGAAAGCAAGCGTTTCAGGGGGTTCAGTCTTAAACCCCTTGGTTTTATGTTCTCTGTAAACCGGGTCCAGTGAATCTCAGAATAGACGATTGGCGGCCAATGTGGGCCTCTGAGTGTGGGCTCGGTTTAGAAAGAATATACCAGGCGCTTTCCCAAATGGGAGGGCGTTTTTTATTTAAGGGAGGAATAGCCATGAAACCGTTATTGGTGGATGTCGCTGTAAAAAAAATAGAACGGATAACAAAAGAGGATATTTATCACGGTGGTATCAGCATAAAAAAGAGTGCCGGAGTGTCTATTGTTGCAGCTGTCAGATTTGAATTCGGGACTACAGTTAAAGGTGACTTCTATTTTCCGGGTGAACAGGAAATGAGCTTTTCAAAAGCTGAAAAGAAAATACGTGAGTTGTTCGTCAAAGAAGGAGGAACAAACGATGAAATTTGGTAAAGCATTGGATTTACTGAACGACGGTTATAAAATTACCCGGTCTGGATGGAACGGCAAAAGAATGTTTTTGTATTTAATTAAGGGTAGTGAATTAGCTAAAGGTTTGAAATATGGATATGGCGAGTATCGAGGGGAACCGGTATTCGACAACTTTATCGTTATGAAAACAGCAAATAACAAAATTGTCCCGTGGCTTGCGTCTCAAACTGACATGCTCGCAGAAGATTGGGAGATCATCAAATGAAGTTTGGACAAGCGTTGGAATTACCCGATCACGGTCACAATATAACTCAGTCTGGCTCGCACAAGTATGTGTACGTGGTCGGTCGAACGGCTATAGATGCGAAAAAGCAATGGCGTAACATACGGTCGCGTTATCCGCAGTACAAAAACCCGATATTTCTTTCGCGCAACGCTTCAAGCCTAGATGGTCTTAGTCCTGACAGAATGGTACTCGTTTTGTTGACGGGCTATTTAGAGAATCCCATAGTGAAAAACGATTTCTTTCGTTACTTAGTCGAGAATGCAGCGGAGGTTAATTTCGAATGAGGGGATGGCGATTGGTACAAAGGCGTATGAGTAGGGAACGTAAGCAGCGTTATAGATACCTACGAGAGCAACGAAGAGAACGCGACTATGAGCTTGGACTTATACAACTTGCTGGCCGTCCGTTCTGTAAGCCCAGACTAGTACGACTAGGGCCGGCGCTAACCCTATCGAGATTCATGGCGGGGGCAAGGCGATGAATACTGACCGTAAGAAGGAGGAATAGCATGGACGCAGTTTACGAACATCCGTTTATGACAATGTGGTTTATATTCTGGTTTGCTTTTTGTTTGCACGGAATAACCGTCAAAATAAAAAAATGGTAACTAAGGAGGAACAGTGATGAGCAAACGAGTCATTCAAAGGTTAGCACATGGCGCATTGGTGTGGGACAAAGGAGAAATGAAGTCTCATTTTGTAACACATGAGGAAGCCGCAAAGCTTGAGCAAGGGACGGTAGCCGAAGAAGCAGCAGAGGATAAGGCAGAGCCAAAACCAAAGGCAACCAAATCGAAAGGGACAAAGAAGGATGAAAAGACTGATACAAAATGAGATATTGCATTCATGACGGCTGCCGGACTCTCTTAGAGGAAGGCAGCTATTATTGTGATCAGCACAGGCCGAGGAAGAAAAGCCGAAAGCAAAACAAATTTCAGTCTGCTAACAAGTCTTTCTATCGATCTGATGCCTGGAAGGCCATGAGAGAGTACATTTATCAACGTGACGGCGGCACTTGCAATGAGTGTGGTCGTTTTGTTTTTGGACAGAACGCGCACATTCACCATGTCATTCCGATTTCCAAGCAGCCAGAATTGAAGCTTGATGAAACCAATTTGATTCTCCTTTGTCCAAAATGCCACGCAAAAATAGAAAACCAAGAAAAACAATCCCCCCCATCCGTTTTTACAAAATTTTTTTGATTTGGGGACAGGGCAGGGGGAGTCACGTGTATACAAAAATGAAATTTTAAAGGGGGGTGTGAGGGAATTTGAAGGAAATGACACCACAGCAGCGGTCGGCCCGGACAAGAAAATTGAAAAAAATACGAGCTGATGAAGAAGGGAAAATTTTAGCCTGGCTGAAAGAGGCGGGAACATATTCTGAAACCCTTACGCCTCTGATCAATACCTATCTGGATGCTCATGTGATCTATACCCAAATGTATGAAGAATGGCGGGACGAAGGTTTTCCGGCCACGCGGCTGCATCAAAATAAAGCTGGTGCAGTAAATGAAATGAAGCACCCTCTTGCTCAACAGGTAGCCGATTGGAACACTAAAAAAAGCAAGCTGCTTGAACAGCTCGGCCTTACGCCGAAGCTTCAAAAACAAGTGGGTGCACAGACAAATTCTACTACAGACGCCTTTCAGAGTTTTAACTCTAAATGGGGTGCTGATAAGTGATAGAACCCGGTGTGAACTACGCTGATCTATATACTGATCAGGTATTGAAAAATAAAAAAGATCATTGTAAATCGGTTATAAAAGTTGTTGAGCGCTACAAGAGGATGAAAAAGCGAAAAGACGTTTGGCTTGATGTCGATGAGGCAAATAAAGTCATGGATTTTATAGAAACCTTCTGCAAACATTCAAAAGGAGAGCTTGCCGGCGAACCAATTGAATTGGAACTATGGCAAAAATTCATTTTCACAAACATTTACGGCTTTTATAAAAAGGATGACAAGGGAAGGACCGTACGGGCTGTTCGGACTGTTTATATTCAGATTCCACGGAAAAACGGCAAGACTGTTTTGGCGGCCGGTGCTGCCACATATGCAATGTACGCAGATGGAGAAAAGGGCGCCGAATGTTTTACAGCGGCGACCGATGCAGAACAAGCGAACATTGCCGCAAAACAAATTGCGGCGACTATTCAAAACAGCCCAGACCTTAACACTCGAACCCAAATTTATAAAGGCCCGAAGGGGCACATTAACGCTATCATTTACCGGTACACCATCAACGGTACACGGTTTGAAAATAGCATCCTGCCTCTGTCTAAAAATACACAGGGCCTTGATGGTAAAAACCCTCATTTCGTTTTGCTGGATGAAGTACACGCGCAAAATAATGCTGACATGTACGACGTTTTAAAATCCGGTATGGGTTCGCGGTTGCAGCCGTTAATGTTCATCATTTCGACAGCAGGAAAAGGCACGACTTCCGTCGGCCTGCAAATCTATGATTATGCGCGGGGCCTATTGAATAACAAAAATGAGGAAGAAGAGGACATTTCCTATTTCACGTACATTACTGAACCCGACAAGGGAGATAAATGGGATGATCGGAAAGTCTGGAAAAAGGTGAACCCAAACTGGGGAATCAGTGTCCAACCTGACTTTTTAGAAAGTGAGTTTAAAACGGCTCAGATGAGCGCGGAGCGAAAGGATGAGTTTTTGGCCAAGTATCTGAATATTTTCGTCCGCAGCACTGGCACGTATTTTGACAAAGATATTGTCCAGAAAATGATCGAGGACAAGGAAGGGAACCTGATCAAAGACCTAGGCGATTTATCCGGCGAACAGGCAGTCATTGGCCTTGATTTATCCAGAACGACAGACCTCACATGCGTGTCTATTAATATCCCGACCCATGATGAAAACGGAAAATCTATGTTGAAAGTCAAACAGATGTATTTTATCCCGGATCATAACCTGGAAGCACGCGAAAAAATGGAGAACATCCCGTATCGGAACTTGGCCGAGCGGGGTTTTTTAACGTTATGCCCTGGTAAAACGATTGACTATGATATGGTTGTCGAATTCATTGTGGAATGTTCACGAATCTATGATGTTGAGCAGGTCAATTATGACCCAGCTCTTTCTCAAAAAGTGGTTGAAGCCCTTGAGGCCGAGGGATTGACCTGTGTTGAGACAAAACAATATTCGACCGTTCTCAACGCTCCTTTTGATGACGTAGAAGTATTAATGTATGAGGAACGAATTAAGACGGATAATCCCCTTTTTATCTATTGCACAGAAAACGTCGTAGCAGATAAAAACTTTCAAGGCTTGAAGCGGCCTTCCAAAAAGCAAAGCAAAGCCAAAATTGATGGCTTTGTTGCCTTTTTGAATGCCCATAAAGAAACCATGATGATGCTGGTTGATTACGATGAAGACGAATATGACGCAATGCTTAATGAATTGTACAGATAGGGGGTGATGAGAGTGGGGTTTATCCGTAATTTAGCGGGACGGTTCAGCAAACGCAGTTTCAATTGGTTTCAAAACTCATATTTTAATTATGGTGCATTTGTCAATGACGATAATATCCTGAAATCCAGTGACACATACAATCTGATGAAGCTGATCAGCGATCAGGTCGCATTGACAGATTTTGTTGTGGAAGATGGAACGACGGGTAGAGACTCAAAAGACCCGCGGGCTCTTCAAGCTTTGCGGATTTTAAATTGTCCGAATGATTATTTAACCGGTTTTGAATTTAAGAAACTGCTGACCAATGTATATTTGCTCCGCGGTGACGTGTATGTCTTCTACGATCAAAGCCAGCTACACATTTTGAATAATGCTTATAGCGAGCTGACCGCCGCCGGAACGGAGAAAATCACTGTGTCCGGTGAAGTCGTTCCGTCCTACATGGTGAGGCACATCAAAAATATAGGCTTGAGCCATTTGGAGGGTGTTGGCCTGTTAGAGCTGGCAAAGGAAACGCTGGAAGGCGTCATGAACGCTGAAAAGGCGCTGACTGAAAAATATAAAAAGGGCGGGCTTATGGCGTTCCTTCTTAAATTAGAGACGCACCTTTCCCCGACCAACACGAATCAAACCAAAACCGTAAAAGCGATACTTGACCAGCTTGAGGGGATTAAAGATTCAGGGAAAACAAAATTGATTCCTTTAGGCCGAGGGTATGAAATTGAAGCTCTTGAATCCCCTGTGGATGATGAAAAGACGCTCAAGTATTTGAATATCTACAAAAAGGATTTAGGTAAGTTTTTCGGGATGGATAAGGACCTGCTGGACAAGCTCGAAGAAAAAGACATGGAACAAGCCATGATGAAGCTTTACACGAGCTGTCTACAGCCTATTTTTCGCAACATCGAAGAGCATTTGACCATTTTGTTCTTCGGAAAAGATAGCGGGCTGCGCCTGAAATTCCGTCACAATCTCTTAAACTTCGTTGGAATGAAAACAAAAACAGAGATTGCCTACAATCTGGTACGGACATCGATCGCCGTTCCCGATGATGCACGGGAAATGATCGGTTTCCCACGTTTGAATACAAAAGAATCCACCAAGCTTTATATCAGTAAGGACCTTGTGGGCTTGGATAGACTGGAAGATGTTCTGAAAAGCAGCCTGAAAGGTGGTGATGAGGATGGATAAAGAGCAGCGGACTTTTCAAATCAAAGGGCTGGAAATTCGGCAACTTGCAGATCAGGAAGAGACACCACAAATAACCGGTTATGGGGCTGTTTTTAATAGTCCGGCCAATATTGGCGGGATGTTCACCGAAGTGATCGCACCCGGTGCCTTTCAAAAAGCGTTATCAAGACAGGCCGATGTCCGTGCCCTTTTTAATCACAATTGGGATTATGTGCTTGGGCGGACACGCAGCGGAACCCTGCAACTCGAAGAAGATGACAAGGGTTTGAAATTTACTGTTACGCCGCCAGGTACCTCTTGGGCAAATGATCTGCGCCGGAGTATGGAGCGCGGCGACATCAATCAATGTTCTTTCGGCTTCAACGTAGTAAAAGATGAATGGAATTATGATACATCACCGGCGACACGCACGATTCAAGAGGTAGAACTCTTTGAAATTAGCGTTGTCGCCTTTCCTGCTTATGAGGATACAGAAGCGTCACTAGTCCGATCTGGTGACATTTATCAGAGGGCAAAACAAAAAAATGAGCTGCGGCAAAAAAAGCAGCAACTAATTAATAAAATTCAGGAGGCTACGAAATGGATAAATATTTAGAGAGACGTAAAGCAGCAATTGAAGCACGTATGAAAGAAATCCGGGCTGATCTCGAATCCGATCAAACGGAAGCTTCTTCCGTTGAGAAGCTTGAAAAAGAAGTCACTGAACTATCAGAAGAATTGGAAGTTATTAAAGCAGAGCTTGCAAAACTAGAAAGCGGTGAGAGTGGAGATGCTTCCACGGCCGAGGGAGAAGGAGAAAGAGACGGCAACGAAAGCGATGAAGAAAGGGAATCAGATGAAACAGAACAGCGCGGCCAGCAGTTTTTCGATACAGAAAAGCGGGACGCTATTGTCAGCAATATCATGAAATCTCTATCCTCTGAAAGCCGCAAACAGGCAAAAAAGGGGGAGCAGCGCAAAGCTTTCGCAAACTATCTTGTCGGACGTATCAGCGAAAACGAAGCGCGGGCGATGGGCGTTGAGACAACCAACGGTAAAGTTTTAATTCCGGAATCTCTATCAAAAGAAATCATTACCTATGCCCAGGAAGAAAACCTGTTGAGGAAATACGGAACCCGCGTTCAAACAAAAGGGACACAAGGATATCCGGTTCTAGTGAAGAAAGCAAAAGCCCAACGGATTAAAACTGAAAGAACATTGGACAATCCAATTCCGCAGACCGACATCAATTTTGATGAAGTATTTCTGAACCCTTCTGAAATTGATGCGCTGGTTTTGATCACCAAAAAATTGCTTGCTATGACTGATATGCCGGTTGAACAAACGGTTATTGAAGAGCTGAAAAAATCCTATGTAGAAGAAGAGGCAAATTTCTTCTTCAATTCTACAGATAATCCGGGTTCCTTGATTCAAAAAGCTGTTGCATTTAATCCGGGGAATATGGAGGTTTATGACAAGCTTGTTCGATTGAAAAATTCTGTTCCAACGTCTAAACTCAAAAATTCTCGTTGGATGATGAATAGAGCTGCCCTTACAGCTATTGAAACGTTAAAAGATAAAGACGGAAAGCCGTTGTTGCGCGAGGCTTATATTGAAGGTTCCTTTGGTTACAGGATTCTGGGCTATCCGGTTGATGTAACTGATTATGTGGACGGCAGCACGCCGGATGTACCGCGCCTATACTTTGGTGATTTTAGTTCATTCCACATTCAAGATGTCATTAATTCTTTAGAAGTCAGCAAGCTTCTTGAAAAATACAGCGATACAAACCATGTCGGCTTCAAAATCTGGCACTTAAATGACGGCCAATTGATCTACTCACCATTTGAGCCAACAGTATTTAAATTGGAGTTGACGACTGATGGCGGAACTACATCGGCTTAATGATCGCTTAAAAGAGCATTTAAGAATCGAAGACAGTGAGGAAGATTCCTTGCTGTCTTTTTATTTGCAGTCGGCTGCAAATTACATCAAAAGGGCAACAGGGCACGAGGATGATCATTTGATTATTCTGGCGGCCGGCATCTTTTATGAATTTAGGGTGACGGAAAAAAGCATGAGCCTTGCCCTGGATGCCTTAACCCCGTTAATCCTTCAAGCGGAAATGTGTGGTGATGACAATGCCAGTGAATCCGGGGATGCTCAAGCATAAAATTGAGATTCAAAAGCGGGTGCTAGGGCGCAATCCGGAAACGATGAAGCCGGAATATAATTGGTCAACCTTCACAAAAGCATGGGCCGAAATTATGCAGCCGCGGGATCGTTACATTATCCAAGCATCTGCGGCACACCAGGAGAATACTGTATGGTTTCGCATCCGTCATCGGAAGGATATTGAATCAGGCTCTATGCGTGTTGTGTACAAGGGGCAGCCCTTTAAGATCGAAGAGGTCATTCCCGATTTGCAAAATCAGGAGCTTATGACATTGCAATGTGTGGGGTGGGATCATGAGAATAGCAGTTCAAGTTGATGGCTTTGACGATGCTCTTCGCCGTCTTGAAAGGTTTGGGCAAGATGTTGAAAAACGTCAAGTCAGAGCATTGCGAGCCGGCGGGAACGTTTTAAGAGACGGCATGAGGGCGGAGGTTCCTGTATCAGAAATTGATCACAAACACATCAAAGATGATATTAAAGTACGGCAGACGCCGAAGAAAGACAGACCGATTCCAAACGCAGTCAGCTTTGATATTGGCCCCGGAAAGGAAACGGCTTGGCGGGCGAAGTTTGTTCATAACGGCTATGTTGCAAAAAACGGCCGGTTCGTACGAGGCAACCCGTTTGCTGTTCGAGCTTATCGGCTAAAACGCGTGGCAATCAACCAGGCTGTCATGAATGAAATGCGGAAAGGGGCAAGGTCATGATTGATTATGAACCGTACATCGTAAAAGCCCTTTTAGATGATCCTGACGTATTTCAGATGACTGACGGCCGGATATATGCCGGAAACTTCCCTTTAGAGGAATCTCGTGAATATCCTCACATTTTAGTTCTGGAGATGGATAACGTTGATAAGAACTATGAGGACAATAAAGCCGTATCAGTGGAAATTGATATTCAAGTCAATATATGGGTGAAGGCTGATGGCAACATAGGGCCTTTACAAACCGCGGTAGATAAAAAAATGAAAGCTCTCAAATGTAAGAGAATGTCTGTTACTCCTTTTGACGAAGAGGAACGCTCTGCTTTTAGAAAGGCTTTTTTATATCGAACAATTGTGAAATTAAAGGAGGAAGATTAATGGGCAGTGTTAATGTAGGTCTTGAAAATTTAGTATATGCCAAGCTCATCAAAGACGAAAAAGGAAATATTCAATACGGGCCTGTACAGCTTTTTGCACCAGCTATTCAAGCAAACGTTGATACAACTAGTGAAATGAGTACACTATATGCCGATAACGGGCCGATTATCGTCAATTCCAATATCGGAGAAACAAAAGTGAAATTGGGGATTTCTGAAATTCCTCAAGATGTCCTATCAGATATTACAGGACAAAAACTTGTGAAAGGGGTCATTGTGTGGAAAAAAGGTGTTGTTCCTCCATATGTCGCCCTCGGGTTTACAGGAACAAAAGAGGACGGAAACGTACGCCATGTTTGGCTAACCAAAGGGCGCTTTGGAATCCCAGGCATTGATTGGAAAACCGCTGAAGATAAAACAGATTTCCAAACAGAAGAAATTGAGGGCACATTTATTCAACGTAGTGACAAGGTCTTTAAAATCACCGGTGACAGCAGCGTGGAAGGATATGAAGAATACAGAGATACATTCTTTGATGAAGTATTTGACGTCTCTAAACTTGATAGTTCTTCAACGGCTACGGCTTCAACCACAACCACAACCACAACTAAAACAAGTACAAGCGGGGGAGCAGCATAATGTCTAAACCTTTGGAAATTACATTACGAATTGACGGTGAAGATGTAGCGTTTACGCAGGAATTTATCCCTTTTAAATTTAAGCGTAAAGCACTTGAAATTGAGAAGTACGCGAGAAGCGATGAGGCAGAACCAGAGGAAGTTGAAAACAGACAGTTGAACCTTATCGTTGAAATTTTTGATAAAAAATTCACAAGAAAGCAGATTAATGACGGTCTGAATACGATCGATCACCGGAATGTGATTTATGACATTATCGGGGTCGGGGTTCTCGGCTATCCAACCCGTGAGGAAATCGAAAAGGAAAAAGAGGATTTTGACCTGGGAAAGCTGCTGGAAAAGGTACAGAAAGAGTCACAATAGATCAGGCATTAGACAACGTCAAAGATATATATGTTCAATTGATGGACGAAAGAGGATGGACGCTAAATGAAATTGATAATAGCGACTATCCTTTTTTTATTGAATTGCTTGAGCATCGGGAAAAACTCAAGAACCCGAAAGAGCAACGCAAGCGGGCAAAAACTGTGCCGATAGATCATGTGTTTTAGGTGGGAGGTGAGACTGTGGCAACGGAAAGCTTAGGAAATATGATTTATCGCTTAGGGTTTGATGATGGCGGTTTTTCAGCCGGAATGGACAACGTGGCGGAAAAAATGGCGTTGGTTCGAAGTGAAATGAAGGCTTCTGCATCGCAGTTTGGAGAGCTTGGAGACGCATCCGACAAGCTGCGCCAAAAACAGGAAGGTTTGTCCAAACTGTATCAGCTACAAGGTTCAAAAATCGAACAGTTGCGGGCAAAATATGAAGAGCTCGTGCGTGAAAAAGGAGAAAACTCACAAGCTGCTTTACAACTGGCCCAAAGGATCAACAATGAAACGGCCATGTATAACCGTCTCGGCCGGCAGTTAAGGGCTACGACATTAGAAATTAACACCCAAAATTCTGCATGGACCCGAGCAGGCAGAAGCTTGCAAGAGTATGGCGAACGCCTTCAAACCCAAGGCGAACGGCTACAGACGATAGGAAAGGTAGGATTCGCCGGGATTACGGCTCCTATCGGGTTGCTGGGAGGATTGGCTCTTAAATCCGCAGCAGATTTCCAAAAAGCCCAGGGCAAAATCTCATCTTCCTTGAACATGACGAAAGAAGAGGCGCAGGAAGTAGCCAACATATCAAAAGATGTGTGGGTTAGCGGCTTCGGTGAATCACTCGAAGAAGCAAACCAGGGCGTTATTGATGTTAGAAAAAATCTTCAGGGCTTAAAGGGCGAGGAACTCGAGCAGGCCACAAAACGGGCTTATGTTCTCAGAGATACTTTTGAATTTGAAATACCTGAAAGTACTCGGGCGGCAAAAGCCTTGATTGATAACTTTGGTGTGGATGCAGGGAAAGCTTTTGATTACATCACCGTTTCTGCACAAAAAGGCGGCGATTATTCAAACGAGCTTTTAGATACGATCTCAGAATATTCAGCTCAGTTCAAATCAGCGGGGCTTTCCATTGACGGCATGTTTAACATTATGATTCAAGGCGCGCAAAATGGCGCTTGGAACATGGATAAGGTTGGGGATGCGGTCAAAGAATTTAATATCCGCGCTCAGGACGGTTCAAAAACGACTGCCGCAGGCTTTAAAGCAATCGGTCTGGATGCTGACAAGATGGGGGCAGCCATCGCCAAAGGCGGAAAAGAAGGGGAACAAGCCTTCATGGCAACCGTGTCCGCCTTAGCAGCCATGAAAGACCCAATGGAAAAAGATCAGGCTGGCGTTGCTCTATTCGGTACCCAATGGGAAGACTTGCGGGGTAAAGTGGTAACTGCATTGAATCCTACCAAGGATATGCTTGGTGATGTTAAAGGTGCCACAGACAAGGCAGGAAAGGCTTTAAAAGATAACTTCGGGGATCGTGTGGCAAAAGATTTTAGACTATTGCAGACTAATTTACTCCCAGTCGGTGAAATTTTACTTGATAAGATCGAACCAGCTTTGCAAGCGGCAGGAAAGACAGTCAAAGACTTTACGAATTGGTTTCAAGGTCTATCGCCGGCCATGCAGAACACAATCGTTATCGCAGGATTGGTTGCTGCGGCATTTCCTCCTGTTGTCATTGCTTTAGGTGCAGTTGTATCAAGCATTAGCACCCTCACTGGTGCCCTGGGTAGAGGTGCCGCAGCATTCGGCAGATACAGAGCCGAAGCAGCTATGACCCAACGTTCAACGGCACAATTAGCGGCCGCGAACACAGCGGCAGCCGTACAAATGAATGCAAGCGGCGCCGCATTATCTCGTAATACTCGCGGTCTTCGTGGTATGCGTGGAGCTTCATCAGCGGCAAGTGTAGCGTTGTCGTTGTTTGGTGGCAAATGGGGTGGCGTTCTTAGTATTGCAACTATGTTCGCGCCTGAGATTATTAAAGGCACAAAATCACTCTTTAATTTTCGCGGGGGCGCACGAACAGCAACAGCGGCAGCCGAAACTTTGGGCGGCGGTGCAGCCCAAGCAACTGGCAAATTTGCCGGGTTTGGAGCAAAGGCTCTGGGCCTTGTTAGAAGCCTCG
Organism: Bacillus sp. JJ675; assembly: GCF_036963165.1. Taxonomy (NCBI): domain Bacteria; kingdom Bacillati; phylum Bacillota; class Bacilli; order Caryophanales; family Bacillaceae; genus Bacillus; species Bacillus sp. JJ675. Next base: position 36,223 of record NZ_JBALMR010000009.1, read on the forward strand.
GAAGTGTGTCGCGAATTGCTGGGATTGCCCGGCTTGGTTTCAGTGCATTAGGTGGCCCAATCGGGCTTACGATTACCGGGATCAGCCTATTGGCAGAAGGCGGGTATCACCTGTATAACCACATGAAACAAGAACAAATTCCGACGCTGGACAGCTTTGGGAAAAAAGTTTCTGAATCCACGACAAAAGCTGTTTTGGGCTATAAAAAATTAAATGATCAAGCAACCGTCCAGCTTAACAAGCTGCAATGGTCCGGTGAAACTGTCTCTAAAAAAACGGCAGACAGTATCGTCCAAAATTTTGATCAGATGGGCAACAAGATCAAAACAAGTATTGAGACAAAAGGAAACCAAAGTTATCAGACTCTTAGTAAATTCCTTTCATCCAGTAAAAGCCTGAGTCAGAGGGAACAAAATGCAATTTTAAACAACGTAAAAAAGAAGCAAAATCAAGAAACCCAGGCTGTCGATAAAGGGCAGAAACAGATCAAAGAAATATTAAACAAGGCCAGCGCAGAAAAACGCCAGCTTACACAAAAAGAACGGACCCAAATCAACAGCATTCAAAAGAAAATGATGAACACGGCTGTTCAAACCATGAGCAAAGGCGAGGTAGAACAGAAGGCTATTATGAGCAAGCTCAAAAACGAGTCGAAAAATATTACAGCTCGGCAGGCAGCCGATACAATCAAAAACAGCATAAAAGCTCGTGATGGCTCGGTGAAAGAAGCAAACAAAAAATATGATCAAACTGTGGCAGCAATCGTCCGGGAACGGGATGAGACAGGTTCTATCAGTAAGAAACAAGCTGATAAGTTGATCAAAGAGGCAAAACGGCAGCGCGACGGCTCTGTTAAAAAAGCAGAGGAAATGCACAAAAATGTTGTAAAGGAAGCAGAGAAACAAGCAGGCGGGCATATTGATCAAGTTGATAAAGAAACAGGCGATGTCCTCACAAGATGGGATAATTATGTTATTGATCAGGCAGTCATTGTCAATACCGTCACCGGCGGAATTAATAAGATTCTTGAATTTATGCATATCCCAACCATTCCAGAATGGACACCAAAAGGCTACAATAGCAAAAAAGGTAAAAAGCTGAATGGTAAATATGCAAAAGGAACAAATTTTCACCCTGGTGGGGCGGCATTAGTCGGTGAGGAAGGTTGGGAGCTGGCACATTCACCGGGAATTGGGACGTATGTTGTCGGTATGAGCGGCCCGCAAATTTGGGACCTTCCGCGTGGAACTTCTGTCCTTCCTCATGATGAATCTAAAAAGCTAACATCTATGACGCAGATGCCTGGCTATGCCGGCGGGGTCGGCGACTTTTTCAAAAAAGCTGTGGATGGCTCTAAAAAGATGGTCAATGGGGCTGTATCTTTTGGAAAAAGCGTCGTAGATAAAGTCGGGGATGTCAGCGCGGCTGCAATGGATTTGCTTACCAACGGCCCAGGTAAATTAATCAAAAAATTGTTTAATGGGCTGATCCCATACAAATCAGGGAAAGGCATTGACTCATTTGGAACCGGTATAATCAAGATTTTAAAAAATGGGGCTACCGAGTTTCTAAAAGGGGTTATGCCGGATCAGGAAACATTCAAAGGAACTGGCGGGTCGAAAGCCGTCAACCAATGGGTAACGGAAGCAGTCGGCATCGCGGGCGTGCCTATTTCGTGGATTCCTGGACTTGTTACAATCGCCATGAAGGAGAGCGGCGGGAATCCGAACGCTATCAACCTATGGGATTCTAACGCAAAAGCCGGGCATCCAAGTCAGGGCCTAATGCAAACGATCCCGTCCACATTCAACGCCTATAAGTTTCCGGGACATAACAACATTCTAAACCCGATAGACAACATTCTTGCGGCCATAAACTATATCAAGGCGCGTTATGGAAATATATCAAATCATCCGGGTTTAAAATCGATGGCCCGAGGCGGCGGATATGTTGGATATGCTGCGGGCGGAGTATCACCGGGCGCAGGCGGCACAAAACTTGCGGCTTTGAACGAAAGAGGGTATGACGAACATATCATCACGACGGACCCTAAATATCGCGAAAGAAGTATCGGGATTTGGGCCAGAGCCGGGCAAGAATTAGGCATCCCAGCGCAGACCGTTCCGCAAATGCCGTCCATTGAACCGATCACACAGAGGCAGGATCAACAAATCGCATTGCTAATAGAACAAAACGCTCTTTTAAGAGATATTGCAGCAAAAGAGGGCGATGTGATCATGTACGGTAAGAAAGTCGGCAAGGTCTTAACGGCTATCAGTACAAAAGAATTCAATGATAGAAGCTCATTGATTGGAGGGATTTCATGAGGGATTTGGATTTGATCATAGGTGATAAACCCATAAGCGAAATTCTGCCCGGTGTGTCTCTCCTATCATTCGTCCCTGAATCTCCGGGTTTTGAACGTCAGACCGTTACCGTGAAAAATAGAAACGGTCTGATTATGCCATCAAAAAACAGTCCGGGACGGTACAAAGAAAGAAAAATAGCGGCTGAATTTGCAATCGAAGCCCACAACGCAGAGCAATTCTATTTGTATCGTTCGAATTTATATGCCTTGCTTGTCACCCAAGACCCATATCATGTGATTCACTCCTATGAGCCAAATAAACGATGGCTTGTGACAGCAGATGATGTGTTTTCTATTTCCCAAGATAGCGGGAAACTGGCAAACACTTTTTCTGTTACATTTACGGCTATTCAAGGATTGGCTGAATCTGTTTATGACAGTACTATTCCTGTGAACTTACAGGGAGAACGATTTAATCTAGGGATGAATATAAGCAAATTCAGCGAGCAGCCTTTTCAATTTAAAAACAAGAACCGTTTCAGCGTATACAATTTTGGGGACGTCACCCTTTCGCCTATTGAGCATGATTACAAAGTGCAAATGTACTTTGAAGGCAAAGATATTAAGATCACTAATAAAACAACCGGGGACAGTATAACGCTTTCCGGCAGCCATTCAAAAAAGAATCTTTTGACGGTGGTCAAACAATATATCGTCAAAGGAAGTAATGTCATTTCTACCCGCGGCCGGTTCCCGGAACTTGCGCCAGGAGAAAATGAATTTTCAATTGAAAATGCAGATTATAGTGACCTTCATTTCATTACGCGATTTTACTATAAGTAGGGGGGCGGTAACAGGTGAATCAAATGTATGTTCAAGATCGGTTTACAGGTCAAAAATATGAAATTGTAGATGCCGCCCCACGTGTAACGGATGGAGTTGACGGGAAAAAAATTCTGGATTTTACTCTTGAAAATAGTTTAAGTGACCCATTGGCATTTAATGCGTTAACTGGACGTAATCTTATCGTTATAGATGAGAGGGTTTTTAAAAATCAAAAATATGTCATTCGAAATGTTCAAATCTCCCAAGATGGAGAATTGCTATCAAAGTCGATCTCGGCCAATCATATTTACGTCTTTTTGCTTGGAAAAAATCGCGTAGATGACGTGATAACGGGGGAAATTTCTCTTGATAAAGCCCTTAGACACGCCCTGAAAGGCAGCAATTTCACTTTTGAAATTATGGCTGATGCCAGAGACATCAAGCCCGTAAAAACTGATAGTTTCGGGGATTCTTTTTCCATTGACCTGATGGACTCTATCGCCTCTAATTACAATGTTGAATTTGATGTGAATAATAAGCATATCTACGTGTATAAAAAGATGGGCCGTAGAATTAATAAAACCCTTGATACCAGGGCAAATATACAAGGACTACAGATTCAAATATCCGAAGATAATACGGCCACACGCGGGCGCGGCTATGGGAAACAAAAAGAAGAAAAAGACATGTTGGGTGACGAATCAATCGGATACGAATCAAAAACTGGTTCATGGACTTATGATGAGTCATTAAAAGCTGATAAAACATCAAAAATTGGTTCAGCTTTTACTTTCTCTTTTACAGGCACAGGATTCAGGTTTAAAACTCTGACTTCGAAGCTTGGCGGTAAATGGGAATTTGTCATTGATAAAGATACAACGAAGACGATTTCAGTCTATAAAGACAATGATCCGAAAGAGGAAGTAATAGAAGTGGTCCGGGGCTTGGATCATAAAAAACATAATGTGGTTGCGACCTTTAAAAGCAAGGACAGCAAAAACCCAAACACAAAAGGCACAAAAGGTGCTGCGCCGGTTATGTACTTGCTTCGCGGAAATATATTTGAGATTTACAGAGAATTTAAAAATGAAGATGAAAAATATGTGTTTCCTCCCGTCCTTTTTGTTCATCCAAATGAAAAGGATTTTTTAATTGAGGGGCAGCCGACATGGGCAGAAACCATAAGAGACGAATCGATTACAAAGGCGGAAGATATGAAAGCCCTCTTGAAACAAAAAGTTAATCCGTTTCCAGAGGTCACAGTTGATATTGATTTTGAAGAAATTGAGGTCCCTGAGTTGAAAGGCATAGAAGACAAGATCACAAAAGGAGATACCATCCACGTCATTGCGGACACGCCTCAAAACGGCATTACATTTGAGGACGATCTGCGCGCGGTAAGCATGGTCTATAATCCGTTGGATGACACCGAAAAGCCAGAAGTCACTTTCTCCAACTTTAGAAAAGACCTGATTGATATTCAACTGGACAGCAGGCGCCGCATCAAAAAACAAGAAAGGTATCTGATCGAGCAAAAAAATCAGATAATGGCCCAAATACAGGCGGCCAAAGCGGAGCTTCTTAATGTGGTGAACGCAACACAAAGCAAAATCCCCCGAAACTTTACGTATACACTGACCTTTAATTCTGGTGTTTGGGCGGTCACGGGCGGTCCGGGGAATGTTTCTGTCAGTTCTTCTGCCCTTCTTTTGGAAACTGATGATGATTTTCAAATTAAGTATGTAACAGCTGAGAGCTCAATTGTCATGAAACAAAACAACGTTTCTGCCTCTGTTGATTATGAAGAAAATCAAACGGACAGCTTTACAGTTTCCCTTCTTCAAAACGGAAAACTATTGGATCCAGCAAACGCCCCGGAAGGTTCAAAAATAACAATTCTGATCGTGGGATACAGTTAAAAGGAAAGTTGGTGATAGTCATGTTTCACTTGGAAAAGCAGCATAATCCTGTCCCTAATGGAAAGCTTCTTTCACAATTGGACGAAAATGCACGGTTGACGGAAGAGGCAATTAACGGCAATATCAAAGCTTTAAATTCCCATAAGAAAGCAGCAACAGCCCACAAGTCGGATCAGATCGATCACGGCGGGTTTACAGTTGCGAACCGATTAGATAATCTTTCGGCGCGGTTTGCTAACCTGGTCGTAAATCACGACGGGAAAGATGTAAAAGAGGTTGTGGATGCCAGGGTAACAACTGACGGGAAAATCGCACAAACGTTGAAAGACCGACTGGATTTAGAATTTAATAAGCTTGAACAAAAAATAAAAAGGGAAGTATATGTTGATGATTTCGGTGCTGTTCCGGATGGGGAAACCGACAGCACGGAGGCATTCAGAAAGGCTGTAGGGGACGGCAATGTAAGGGTTCATTTAAGTGCTGGCACTTATGTCGTTCGAGGGGCTAAATTGCCATCCTGGACCTATCTGATTGGTCAAGGGAAAGGTGTTACCATTCTCAAACTGCATGAGGACACACCGGCCAGCGAATGGGTCATCACAAATGCCGATTATGAAAACGGGAACCGAAATATTTTTGTACAAGGAATGTCCCTTGATTGGAACCCGGACAGGCAGGGCGGTGTCGGGGCTACTTGCGGCCAGCATTCAAGCTGTTTGACCTTTGCAAATGTACAATTTGGATGGGTGAAAGACGTTGAGGCCATTAACGCGGGTTTGCACGGATTTGATATAACAGCGCCCACGTATGATCATCTTGCATCTACACTATATACAAAAGACGGATGCCGATATATATGGCTGGACAACTGTGTCGCTTATGGGGCTGGGGACGACGGGATTACTACGCACTACAGTGAATACATTTTTATTTCAAATTCTTATTCTTTTGATCAGCGCGGTACAGCTCATCCGAAAGGGCAGTCAAACTCAAACGGCATCGAAGTTGATGACGGATCAAAAAACGTTTGGCTGATTAATAACTTTACATCTGGTAATATCCGGGGTGTAGAAGTTAAAGCACATACTGAATGGCCAGCATCTCAAAACGTTCATGTCATCGGCCATGTGTCTTATCGTGATGTGCGTTCTTTTGATTTAAGGCATATCGGACACCATAAGGCAGCTGATCCGGAAAGCACGACGGCCTATGATGTCACCTTAACGGATTGTACCGCAATCGAACCGGTATTCAATGACATGTATGCAGGGCTGTCGCCGCGTGCGTTGGTTGTTTCAGCTTATAAAAATGTCCAGATTAACGGCTTTACGGCCATCGGTGACCCGAATTATGATTACAAAAATAATCCGGCTGTGGCATTCCAGTATAGATGCCGAAACATTACAGTAAACGGAATTAAAATTCGCGGATTCAAGAAAGCGGGGGTAGACATTCATGTCATTGGGGGTGATCAAAAATCTGATCATGTTAAGATTTCAAACATCGACATTCGGGAATCTGCACCCCAGGCGATTGCGTTAGGTGCTGGCGTCTATAACGTTTCCCTAATCAGTGGATCGCTCATAGGTTCAAACGGCACTTACGGAATTACATCACCGAATAACCAAGCGTTGATCTTCGGCATCATGGCCGAGGGCTATAAAGTTCCGGCAATGTTCGCCAAAAAAGAACTCCCATTTGTGCCGACGAATATCCCCGGCGGCTTTAAAGCAGCGGCCGCCTCAAGCGTTGTTTTAGACGAATCAAGCGCCATTGTGGGGGCTACCGGGGCCAATATTGCAAAAGGCCCGCGGAATTTTATGGGCGGGGTTGCCGGCGGCTCTTCCACAGAAGGATCGCGTCAGGCCGTTATAGCGTCCAACGATTCGCACACGAAAGGAGACGGACCGGCACGGGCAGTAATCGCTTCCCAGGCTGTTATCAATACTGACAGCTATTCACTGGCTGGCGGATACGGCAGCGGAACCCCTTCGGAAGAAAATATCAAATGGAAAATCGGCTCCACAAACGGAAATATCCAAGGTGTTGGCCGTGTGGAAAGCGTGTCCGACTTCAAAGACCTTGCGGAATATTTTGAGTCCAAAGACGGCCGCAAAATTGAATCCGGTTATCTGGTGACCTTGGACGGAGACAAGATCAGGAAAGCCGAAAAAGGGGACAAGGTCCTCGGAGTTATTTCTGAGACGGCCGGGGTCGTTATGGGCGGTGCGGCTTTCTATTGGAATGACCGGTATCTTAGGAATGAGTTTGGCGGCATGATCTACGAAACGATTATCGATGACAGCGGCCGGAAACTCAAAATTCCAAAAGAAAATCCAAACTATAACCCTGATCTTGAATACATCCCGCGGGAGGAACGGGATGAGTGGCATGTCGTCGGGTTGATCGGCCAGGTATACGTTAGGATTGATGAGACTGTCCAGGCCGGTGACCGGATCGTCCCAGTTGGCGGAATTGGAACTAAATCAGAAGATGGCGTAGGCTTTTACGTAATGCGTATTAAGCAGCCGTATTCTCTTCAAAAAGGATACGGTCTTGCCCAGATTTTCATACACCCACAGATGTAAGGAGGTTCAGTGATGATCTATAAAGAAGGTGAAGTAACTTTTGATATTAATGCTCGGGAATCCCCGGATAAATCAACGAAAATACAATTTTTCACCCAGGACACGGGCAGCGCAAAGCTGTCTTTTTCTTTTACAAAAGACGGCGCCCCATTGCCTCTTTCGGCGGTAGACGCCAAAATAGTCCTTCTGTATGCGGATGACTCATTTTATAAACGCAGCCTAGCGCTGACGGACAAGGTAAACGGGAGAGCTGAATACGTCCTATCTGATGAAGAATTGAAACACTACGGCCAGGTAAGGGCTGAAATCAAGCTTTATTACACAAACGGCCAAGCTATCGCAACGGTTTATTTTACTTTCTTCATCGCGAAAACGCTCGAGGATCAAAATATTGTCCCGGTGGCGGAATATTACATTGATGATGTGGAATCGTTCCGGGCTGGTTTAAATAAAACCATGGATGAAATTAGCCAGACGGTTGAGGAACTGAAAGCCAAGTTTGCCGATCTTGAGAACATTGAAACAAAGGACGGTGCCCAGGAGAAGGCCGACAGCGCGGAACAAAACGCCAAAAAATACACGGATGCCCAAGCAGCATCCAAAACGGATTTTGAAAGCCATAAGGCTGATGCTGTCAGCCATATAACGGCAGACGAAAGAAAAGCATGGAACGCAAAGGAAACACCGTCAGGAGCACAAGCGAAGGCGGATGCAGCAGAGAAGAAAGCAAAGGAATATGCTGAGCAAGTGGCGGCGAATATTGTTGATTCGGCTCCGGAAACGCTCAATACGTTGAACGAACTGGCCGAAGCCTTGGGCAACGATCCAAATTTTGCAACAACCATCACGACTCTTATCGGAACAAAAGAAACGCCGGACGGTGCTCAAGAAAAAGCAGATAAAGCTTTGAGTGACGCAAAAGCTTACACGGATACCCATGCAAAAAACACATCCATCCACGTAACGCAGTCAGACAAAGACAAATGGAATGGTGCACAGCTATACAAAATAACTGGTGACAACGGAACCCGTACAAAATTGGCGGATGGAACGGACTTGACAACTTTACCCACTGGTTTTTATTATGCGTCAGGTACCCAAGTGAAAAACAATCCTGCACCAAATGATGCCTCTTGGTTTAATTATGATGTAGTTGAGACTGGAATGGGCAGAAGAACAATATTTGCATGGCGCAGTTATGATAATACTCTATGGCATGCAACTACTCACACGGATGGGATTTTTAAAGGCTGGAAAAGAGTTCTTACGGATGCCGATTTATCCCCGGCATGGAATAATGTCACGCTCATAAATGGGGCTACACAAGACACCGGTTATCCATTAAAATTTTCCGTCAATAATAACGTTCTATGGTTACGCGGCTCTTTTGGTTCAGTGCCGGCTCCGGGCACAGTAGTTGCGAAATTCGTAAACAAACCAACTCAGGTTATAGATTTTACGGCTCCGACGATCGGATCATATGGATCAGCACGTTTTGCATTTACAACCGACGGTGAACTAAGGTTTGACGGATTTGTTTATGTCAATGATGCAACGAAGGTTACAAGAGTGTCGATCAATGAACCAATCCCATTGTGGTAAAGCACTTCAAAGGTGCTTTTTATTTTTGCCTCAAAGGAGGTGAAAACGATGTGAGAACAGGAGGATTAAGGGACATGCAGCAAACAAATGAATTGGACGTCTTCAAGCAGGAAATCACAGAGCTGAAAGCTGATCACAAAACGCTCGAACAGCGCGTCATCACTTTGGAGAGAACGTCTGACCGACACGATCAGCAGATTATGTCCATCAATGAAAAACTCAACAAAATTGAAGAAAACACAACTTGGATTAAACGTAGCATTACCGGCGCTATCATAACGGCGGTTTGTACGCTGGTGATCTCCGGAATTGCGGCGCTTTTCATTAATTTTATTCAAAAATAAGGAGGAAAACACATTATGAAAAACTCTGACAAAGGCACGGTGGTCCGCACGGTGCTTCTTTTTATTGCATTGGTAAACCAAACTTTGATCATGTTCGGAAAGGCAACTTTACCGATCGATGAGGACCAGGTCAATACGCTGGCAGATGCTTTGTATTTGGCCGGATCAACCGCGTTTACTATCGTCACGGCTCTTGTTTCTTGGTATAAAAATAACTATGTGACAAGCAAGGGAAAGCTACAGAAAGAAGTTCTGAAACAAAAAGGGTTAACGAAATGAGGTTGCCGACCGGCAGCCTTTTTTATTTAAAACAAAATAGGAGTGATTCAAATGGTTAAGGTAGTCAAAAACTATGTGAAGGTCAACAAGTATACCCGGCCGGGGTTGAAATTGTCAGGAGTCAAAGGCATTGTCATGCACTATACGGCCACGCCGGGCGCTTCTGCATTGAATGAGAGGGATTACTTCAATGGCACATGTATAGCCATTAAACGCAAAGCTTCAGCGCATTACTTTGTTGACCGTAAGGAAGCGCAGCACATCATTCCAGAAAATGAAGTCGCATACCATGCACATGATCAAAACCGGTGCTATGTCAGCTTTTTAAAACCAAACGCCAACACAACGGCAATCGGCGTTGAAATGTGCGTCGAAAAAGACGGCAAGATTCACAGCGAAACCGTTCAAAATGCTGCTGAACTGGTTGCCGATCTGTGCAAGCGTTACGGCCTTTCTACAAACAAAATTGTCCGCCATTACGATGTGACAAACAAAAACTGTCCGGCGCCTTGGGTGAGCGATTCCAGCCAGCTCACAGCTTTTCGGAAAAAAGTCGACAGCCTACTTGGGAATAAAACCGTGTCAAACACGACGGCACCCACGAGCCAGTCGAGCAAATCAACAGGGACGACTATCCTTAAAAAAGGATCATCAGGATCAAGCGTAAAGGCGCTGCAAAAACGTTTGATTGCTGCGGGCTTCTCATTGCCGAAATACGGGGCGGATGGTTCTTACGGGAATGAAACGGTACAAGCTGTCAAATCCCTTCAAAAGAAAGCCGGGATTACGGCNNCAGCCATTGAAGCGAAAAAGAAAAAATCATCATCAAACGGCAAAAAATCATCCTACACGCTGCCGTCTGGTATCTATAAAGTTAAAAGCCCACTAATGAAGGGAACGGCCGTCCGGCAGATTCAGGAGGCGTTAGCTGCCCTCTATTTCTACCCGGACAAGGGTGCTAAAAATAACGGTATTGATGGCTATTACGGACCGAAGACGGCGAATGCGGTCAAACGGTTCCAGTTGATGCACGGTCTGTCTGCTGATGGTATTTACGGTCCTAAAACGAAGACGAAACTTGAAGCTCTGTTGAAGTGATGAAGAAATGCTGAAAAAAATCCAAGAAATTGATGAAAAAATAGTTGTTATTGAAGAGCGAACTAAAAAAATAGACAGCTTGCCAACAAAAAATGAAATGCAAAGTTGTATTTCTGAAACATTAAAAACACTTTTGAAAAAGCCCTGTCCTTAAACGGTTCCAGCTTATGCACGGGCTTTCTGCCGACGGTATTTACGGACCGAAGACAAAGGAAAAACTGGAATCTTTATTAAAATAACAAAAAGGGCAGGCATTATGCCTGCTCATTTTTTTCTATATCATTTTTAAGATATTCCAAATCTTTTTTATATCGTTGTATTGTTTCTTCGATAGCATCCTTTATTACCCTTGGATAACCCTTTTCATCCTCTTGCTCTTGTTCTTTTTTAAGCTCTTCTAAATCCTCAGTAAGTAGTTTGATAGCGTGTCTTTTTTGATCGTTGTTCATATGGTTGTAAATTTTTCTCATAAGAAATCATCCCTTTTTAACAAATTTCATGTAAAAATTAGATAATATAATATATAATACTATATAAGTAAGGAGGTGGTAAAATGAAGAAGTATATGTCAAACTTGCTCATTCTATCCTTAACAGTATTACTATTAGTATCAACTTTGTTACCGAGCGTAGCAAGTGCCGCAACTCCTAATAGTGAAAACGAGACTAAAGAAACACAGAGAACAAGCCTTCAAATTAAGACTGTGAAGAGTCTCGTAGCTGAAGAGAAAGCGAAGAGCGAAGAGCCGGCATTCCAAACCCAAGGTTTCAGAGGCTATCTGGTAAAACTGGCAGCCGAAGCAGTTTCTTATGGTATTAGACATGGTGGGGAAGCTGTAGGTTACATTTTAAAGCATGCTGATGCAAAAGCTGCAAAAGCATTTAGAAAGAACTCAGGTTACATAGCCGACAAGATCGAGGAAATTGCTAGTCTTCCAGATGTTACTGCGCTAACCATCAAGAAAAAGCTGTATAAAGCTTTGAAACCAAAAATCGGTGGAGGTTCAGCGGAAGTTATTGCGGATGGCGTTTATTATGCTATTAACATTTTCTTATTTTAAAGCAAACAAAAGCAGGCATAATGCCTGCTTCTTTATATACGAAAATATGTTCCCTTTCTATAGAAAAAGAAACATCTGTTTGGTATAATTGTCATAGGTAAAACACACCAATGAAGGGGGATACTATGAAAAAATCCGAACAAATATTAGAAGCTATAAACGAACTAACTAAAGAAAAAGGTTTCCCGCCCTCTGTTAGGGAAATAGGAGAAAGGGTTGGTTTAAAATCTTCAAGCACAACAAAAGGTCATCTTGACCGATTGCGTAAAAGGGGGCTTGTTGATTGGGAAGAAGGTAAGCCGAGAACATTGCATATTTTGCATAAAGAAAAAGCCACCATTTAACGATTGGTGGCATTGTTGTTTTTATTTAATGTGTAAAGCCTACTCTAATGAGAAGGATTTTTTTAGAGATCAATTTTTATTTCTTTTCCATAGACAATAGCGTCGTCCTTGCTGTTATCACGTTTTAAAACATCTTTGCCTTTTAATCTAATACTTTTTTCACCTTTATCAACAGGAACCCAAACCATATTGTCGTCCATTTTTGACTTTGCCATCATTTCAATTGAAGACGGGTTTGGAAGTCCCATATTTAAATTGAAATTTAAATCCACTTGCTGACCATCACTAGTTACAGCTGTCCGGAAGCCTCTCCATGTGATTTCATCATTTCCGGTGTTTTCAGTTTTATAAAGAATTTGAGCATATGTAAATTCCTTTGGATCACCACCAAAATTTTCTTTTAATTCTGCTTTAAAAGCATCAGAAAGATTTGTGACAGTAATCACTTTGGCATTGAGAAAATCCACCTTTAGATCACCAATGATCAGTTTTTTATTACTGATATCTTTCATAGCATTTAAGGTGACTGTCCCGGTATTAGGATCATATAAGCTGTCACCAACTTTATCTAATGTCTTTTTGCCGCTGTCTTCTTGAGTATTGTTATTGGAATTATCGTTTTCACTCTCTGTGGCTTTTGTATCTTTTTCTTGGTCTTTTGAATTTGTATTTGTTGAATTACTTCCACATGCTGAAAGAACAAAGCATAAAAGAAGAACAAAAAATAAAAACGCGAATTTTTTCATATAGAAAAAGTCCCCCTCTATATTTATAATGAACATTTACATTTTAAAACAAATGAGGGGGATTTTCTACATAGTTTTACTTGAACAACTTGCCCAATATTTTGCCGGTTGTTCTTCCAGCAGCACGGCGAGCTATACGCTTTCCGATAGTTCCGTTTTTCACTGCGTTGACATCCCCCAGAATCTTGGCTGACTTGTATAAAGCTGATCTGATTTTGTTAATACTCATTTTCCGTCATTCCTTTTTTGTATTTGTGGTTTTATTATAGCAAAGATTGTTCATCTTCTTGCCCACATTTTGCCCACAGTGGGGGAAATTTTCGCTTATTTTCACTTGTTTTTTATAGGGTAAAGACGGGCAATAAGAACACTTGAATCCCCTTGTACTATAAGGGATAAAAGGGGTTAGCAAGTGACTAAAGGGCAACCTCAACAGAAATGGGCGGTATGATGTAAGCCCGCACCGCGAAACCCCTTGAGAGATCAAGGGGTTTTTCCTGCATTCCGGGGTTTCCCGCCCGATGTTTCCGTTTGCAAAAATTGGCTTGGATAGAACTTGAAAAATAATTCATTCTACAATTAGATACAGTATTTGTAAAAAAGGAGGAAAACCGACATGACTGTCATCAATCAGGTCAAACAGGCGGTGGCCAGTCTGAAAAGTGCTCAGGCAAGCTTGGAAACCTTTTCATTGAACACCGATAACAAGGAAGCCAAAAAGCTTTATCAGCAAGCTGCTCAACAAACCCAGTCCATCGTTCAATCGCTCGAGCCGCGCGTTCAGCAAATCGAACAAGAGGAACCGCAATATAAACAACAGTAAGCATGAGAAGGTTGGTTTCGCCAACCTTTTCTCTGAAAGGAAGGTGATGCTGGTGAGGGGGTTCAATCATTACTTTCTTATCTGCGTTTTTTTACTTTTTAGCAGTACCGTCATCATTGGCTGTCAAGATCAAAATGCCGCAGAGGGCCAATCGGACGCGGTACGCAAGGTAAGTACGAAAGATGAGAAGACCGATCAATCTGTTGCAAATCAAGCAAAGAAACGGTTATTGCAAAAGGAAGAGGTTACAGAGGTCAGAGGAGCCAACAGCAAGAAGGATCTGGTTCTGGCCGTGCAGGTCGAACATATGGACCGCTTCCGGCTGAAGGACATCGAAAAAAAATCGAAAGAGCAGTTAAAAAAAGAATTTCCGGGCTACAGCATCGAAATCTCGACTGACCAAAAAATTTTTTGGGAATTGGACAAATTAGAAAAGCAGCTCCAGCACAAAAACGTGAGCAGCAAAAAACTGAACAAAAAGCTGAACAACATCAAACAATTGATGAAGGAAAAGCCTTAGAGAGAGGGTGGGGTCAAATGGCGGATCAAAAAAAGAAAAATCTGACGCCTGTCATGCAGGAATATCAACAATTCGCAAAAGAGCGTGAAGTCAAACGGCCTGTTTTGAAAAATTGCGCGCAAGCGTTTATAACGGGCGGAATCATTTGCTTAATCGGGCAAGCGATTCAAACGTTTTACATGTATTATTTTAATTTCACGACGCTGACTGCCGGCAATCCGACGGTTGCGACAATGATTTTCATATCGATGCTTTTAACGGGATTTGGGGTTTATGACCGGATTGCCCAGTTCGGGGGCGCAGGTTCGGCCGTTCCCGTAACCGGGTTTGGAAATGCCGTCATTTCCGCAGCGATTGAGCACCGGACCGAAGGATATGTGTTAGGCGTCGGCGGCAATATGTTCAAATTGGCCGGATCTGTCATTCTGTTCGGCGTGTTCTCCGCATTTGTGATCGCCACGATTAAAACAATCCTCATCACATGGGGGGGATTATAATGCTTGCGGGTCACCGTACTTGGATGTTTGAGAACAAACCGGTGATTGTTTCAACCGGAACGTCGGGAGGGCCATTCGAGGGAAACGGAAAAATTCCGGAAGACTTTGATGTGCTGCACAACGATATTTGGCTGAATGAAGATTCCTTCGAGAAAGCCCAGAAAGTTCTTTTGGAGGATGCATGCAAAGCGGCGGTCCAAAAGGCGAAGATCCAGCAGGAGAGGGTACAGTTTTTTCTCGGCGGTGATTTGATTAATCAAATCACGCCGACAAGTTTTGCGGCAAAAACGCTCGGGGCGCCGTATTTAGGCCTATTCGGAGCCTGCTCGACATCGATGGAAGGCCTGGCTTTGGGGGCGTTTATCGTCAATCATAAGGGGGCTGACTGTTTGCTGACGGGGGCTGTGAGTCACAATGCGGCGGTTGAGAAACAGTTCCGCTATCCGACGGAATACGGTTCGCAAAAACCGCCTACCTCACAGTGGACTGTGACAGGGGCGGGTGTGGCGCTGTTAAGGGATCAAGGAGACGGTCCTGTCGTCACATCGGCGACACTCGGCAGAGTGATCGATATGGGACTGACTGATCCGTTTAACATGGGCAGTGCAATGGCGCCTGCCGCGGTCGATACGATCGAAGCCCATTTAAAGGAGCGGAATGTTGACCCTTCTTATTATGATGTGATTGCGACAGGAGACCTCGGGCATATCGGCAGAGAAATCGCCCTGGATCTATTTAAAAAGCATGACACATCGATTACGGAAAAACAATTTCAGGATTGCGGATTGATGATTTACAGGGAAGGGCAGCCCGTTCTTGCCGGGGGAAGCGGCGCAGGGTGTTCAGCGGTTGTCACATACGGACATTTGCTGAACCGGATGAAAAAAGGCGAGATCAAACGCCTGCTGGCCGTAGCCACCGGAGCGCTGTTATCGCCGCTGTCATATCAGCAGAAAGAAACGATTCCGTGTATTGCCCATGCTGTTTCAATTGAGGTCGGAGGTGAAGGATAGGTGATCTTTTTTTGGGCATTTGTCGTCGGAGGTCTCATATGTGTCGTCGGCCAAATCATGTTCGATGTGTTTAAGCTGACGCCGGCCCATACGCTGTGTACGTTCGTTGTCATCGGAGCCTTGCTTGATGCGTTCGGGCTGTATGAGCCGTTTATTGAATTTGCAGGAGCCGGGGCGACCGTCCCGATCGTGAGCTTCGGAAATCAGCTGTTCCACGGGGCAATGGAAGAAGCGCAGCAATACGGTTTGATCGGCGTCATGACCGGAATGTTTAAAGTAACAAGCTCCGGAATTTCAGCTGCGATCATTTTCGGAATGATTGGAGCGCTTCTTTTTAAACCAAAAGGATAAGGAGGTGCCTGTCAAATGACGGTTGGAGCACAGGTCAAACAATGCCTTGCCAGCCTCAAAAGCGTTGAATCGGGTCTGTCGGCATTGGCGCTGAAATCACAGGATGAAGAAACGAAACGCCTTTTTCATGAAACAATGATGGCAACAGACGAAGTGATCGCAGATTTGAAAAAACGGGTTGGTGAGCTTGAACGAGAGGAATATCAATATAAAGGCTTCTGACTGAAAATTTTTGTACAGATTGGAGGGATCGCACGTGCCTGAGTGGTTAGATGTCGTCATCCGTTCTTTTATCTTTATGCTCGCTCTGTTTGCCATCACAAAGATGCTTGGGAAACGGCAGCTGGCAGAGCTTTCGTTTTTTGAATATATTGCGGGAATTACGATCGGGGGCATTACTTCCGAGGTTGTCATGGGTCTTGAGAACAGCATCATAAACGCTTTAATTGCCATTTTCATTTTTTCGGCAATCCCTTTCCTGGTCGAGCTTCTTTCTTTAAAAAGCAAGAAATTCCGCGACTTTTTTGAAGGAACGGGAACGGTTTTTATTAAAAACGGAAAGGTGATGGAAGACAATTTAAAAAAAGAAAAATACTCGACAGACGAGCTGCTGGAGCTTTTAAGAAAGAAGGATGTCTTTAATGTTGCCGATGTCGAGTTCGCTATCCTGGAGCAAACCGGCGATTTAAACGTGCTGTTAAAAAAAGAGCACAGACCGGTTACCGTCAAGGATCTACAGCTTCCATACCAGGCGGAAAAAGAGCCGCAGACCGTGATCACAGACGGACAAATTTTGGACGAGCCGCTGTCGATTGCCGGATTGAACAGGCGCTGGCTGCAGGAGGAACTTGAAAAGCTGGGCGTCACAATAGAAAATGTGTACCTCGGACAAGTTGATTCAAACGGACAGTTGACGGTCGATCTGTACGATGACCAATTACAAATTCCGTCACCGCAGGAAAAGCCTTTATTATTGGCAACGATTAAAAAATGCCAAGCCGACCTTGAACTGTTTGCTCTGGCGACGGACTCAAAGCCGGCAAAATCGATGTATGCCAAAAACGCAAATAAACTGAAAGACTTGATACAAAAGCTAGAGCCTGTTTTACATAAATAACAGGTAAAAGGATTTCCTCTTTTAGTGAGACGGGCTTTGCTTGATGACATCAACACTATTATTTTGAGGCGAATTCACCAATAGCGATACTTCGTAAGCCTCCATTTCATTTGAGCTGTAGGGTTGCAGCAGGCTTTTTAAACGTTCAGCATCCTGTTGACGGGGATTAAGCCATTCCTTTTCATGATCACGGGTAAGAATAACAGGCATCCGGTCGTGAATATCAGCCATGAAAGCATTTGGTGTTGTCGTAATAATGGTGCATGTATAAACAGGTTCGCCGCCGGGGGATTTCCACTTTTCCCACAGCCCTGCAAACGAAAAAAGGTCATCTGATTTCAGCTTGATCCTCATGGGCTGTTTTCGTTTGGAATCAATGCGTTTCCATTCGTAGAAGCCGTCAGCCGGAATGATGCATCTTCTGCTGATAAGAGGCTTCCGGAAGGCCGGTTTCTCGGATAATGTTTCAGCCCGGGCGTTGATCATCTTATAGCCGATTTTTTCATCTTTGGACCAAGGCGGGATGAGCCCCCACCGCAAATAGCCCAGCCGATGGATTGTACCGTCATTGATGACGGCCAGGATTTCTTGGGAGGGGGCGATGTTGTAGCTGGGCCTGTATTCTTCTTCCGGAATCGTTTGACCGATGTCAAAACGGTTGATGATTGTTTCATAATCAGAAAACAGTGTGAATCTGCCGCACATATCGATCACCTATAAAGTGTTTTCACTTATTGTATAATAATGGAATTTTAAAATCAAAGCATGTGATAAATTTCGATCAGGTTCTTTTCCGGATCCCGCAAATGGGCAATGCGCACCCGCCACTCCTTGCGATCGTGCGGTTCAGTCACAAATTCGATGCCGTTGTTTTTGAAACGGTTGTACGCCTTATCGACATCTTCGACTTCAAATTGAAGGAGGAATTTTGCTTGAGATTCTCCTTCCCCGCAGACAACCTCAGCCATCGCTTTTCGCGATAAAAGCTCGAGTTTCGTTTCCCCATTATTGAAAAGGGCATACTCCATTCCTTCCTCATAAAAGCTTACGGGGAGCCCAAATATATCCTTGTAAAACGCGGCAGTTTTTTTAAAATCGTCCACCAATAGCCTGATTTGCAACAGTTTCAATTCAATCGCCTCCTATTGATGTAAACGATACAAAAAGAAACTTGACAGCATTGTGTCAAGTTTCTTGTCAGTTATTTAATTCGCTGTGTTTTTTCGAATACAGGAAATAGACGATAATACCGACTGCGATCCAAATGACAAACGCTGTCCATGTGACGCGCGGCAGGCTGATGGCCAAGTAAAGGCATAAGCCGGCGCTGAGAAGCGGTACGAATGGGACGAGCGGCACCCTGAAAGCTGCTTTAATATTCGGATGTTTTTTGCGAAGCACGATTACGGCAATCGAAATGATCGTGAATGCTGCAAGCGTCCCCATGTTGACAAGGTGAGCGAGTGTTCCAAGGTCGATAAAACCCGCAATTCCGGCTGCGATGAAGCCTGTCAGCCATGTATTTTGGAACGGCGTTTTGAACTTTGGATGCACTTTTGCAAATGTTTTTGGCAGCAGTCCGTCCCTGCTCATTGAAAACGTTAAACGAACCTGTGCGTACAGAAGGGCAAGCATAACGGTCGTAATCCCAATAATGGCCCCGACTGAAATAATTCCGGCAAGGCTGTTTTGGTTGACATAATGAAGCGCAAATGACACCGGGTCAGCGACATTCAGTTTTGTGTAAGGCACCATTCCCGTCAGCACGAGTGTAACTGCGATGTAAAGCACCGTACAAACCGCCAGCGCCCCGATGATTCCGATCGGCATCGCCTTTTGCGGATTTTTAACTTCCTCTGATGCGTTTGAGACAGCGTCAAATCCGATATAAGCAAAGAAAACCGTCGCAGCGCTCGTAATGACGCCCTGAATGCCGAACGGCATAAACGGCGACCAGTTCTCCGGTTTGACATAGCCGACTCCGGCGATGATAAATAATAAAATAATGGCAATTTTCAGCAAAACAATCACATTGTTAAATCGCGTGCTTTCCTTTACGCCTCTTCCGACAATCGCCGTAATGATCAGAATAATTGCAGCCGCCGGCAGGTTGAAGACGCCGCCTGATGCACTTCCCGGAGCGGCAGTCAATACAGCGGGAATGTGCAGGTTGAATCCGGCAAGCAAAGACTGAAAGTAAGAAGACCAGCCTGTTGCAACCGCAGACAGCGCAATAACGTATTCAAGCATTAAATCCCAGCCGATCAAAAAGGCGAGAAACTCTCCGAGCGTTGCATAAGAATACGTATATACACTTCCTGATACCGGTATGGAAGACGAAAATTCAGCGTAGCAAAATGCTGCAAGCGCACAAGCGATAGCCGCTAATATAAACGACAGAATAAGGGCGGGCCCTGCAGTTGTTGCGGCGACCGTTCCGGTAATGACGAAGATCCCGGTCCCGATGACACAGCCGATTCCCAATAAGACTAAATCAAAAGCGCTTAAAGAACGGGCCAGGCTTTTCGTTGCGCTTTGCTCCATTAATTTGTCGAACGATTTTTTTCTAAATAATGAACCCATAAGTTCCTCCTGATAATAAGCGAAATATTCAAACAATTATTTATGTCGACCTTTGTATTATATTGTCGAAAAGGAAAATAATCAACAAGAAAATTTTGCCCTTTAAAAGGTTGAAGCATAAAAGCGGCAAACTGCCGCTGAATTGTCACATTTTCCTTCAGTATAGCCGCTGGCGCAAAACAAAATAAGCCGGCAAATTGGACCTTTTAGGTCTAACTTGCCAGCTTGATAAAAATGCTTTTTTATTTAATAGTAAACGTAAATTACAGAGGAGGTTGATTTTTTCAAATTTGTTGGAGGAATAACGCCTAGAATCATACTCAAAAAAAAAAAATACCCCATAATTTGTAAATTGATATAACAAAAAAGGATAATTGCCTGATAGAATCTTACTTGCTTAGGATTTTAGGATTCTTTGCTTAAGGCTGCTCTTGCTGCTGGAAGTTTCCTTGCCGGAAAGCGTTCACTTGTTCAGGTTTCCTTTCTGGAAAGCGTTCACGTTGCTCAGGTTCCCTTGCTGGAAAGTGTTCACATTGCTTGGGATTCCTTTCTGGAAAGTGTTCACGTTGCTCAGGATTCCTTTCTGGAAAGTGTTCACATTGCTTGGGATTCCTTGTTGAAACGCGTTCGCGCTGCTGAGGTTCCCCTGCTGGAACACATTCATGTTAGCACCTGCACCGACCGAGGGTTGAGACGGAACATATCTTATACCGTTAAACATTTGTCTCCACAGGTGGTCATTGGTTACCCATATTTCTTTATCGGGAAGTTCAACCGCGCATACTCTTTGTAATGGCCAATTTTGTTCGACGAGTCCATTTACTTTAGTATGATTGATTAGCAAAACGCTGAAATCGTTTTTGACTAAATCTGATAATACGGCTTCAAGCTCCTGGGCTTCTTTGAACGTTCCGCTCGTTCTGACAAACAGGATTCGATCAGCTGTCTCCATTTTGTCTAGAAATCTGTTAATCCTTCTTTTGAATTTGGCCTTTACTTCCGGGTAAGTGACGAGATCCTCCATTGTGTTTTTGTCTGCTTTAAAATCGTGGGCAGAGTCGACACAGTAATAATCATCTCTTACTAAGATGTACCGGTCAGGAGTATCGACTCCTGTCGAGTATCCTGTTACTCTGAGATTATGAGGCTCCAAAAAGTGAGAGAAACGATCTTTTAACATCCTTGTGAGGTCTGACAAATAAGGGGTTCCGACCCAATCTAAAGGACCGGCAAACGGCCTTAAATTATTTTTTCTCAGCTGAAGCCCTGTTAAACAAAGATGCCCCAAACCGAAAATAGCATTATAGTTTCCTTTGATTTGATTTAAATTCATACATCAATGCTCCTTTTTGTGAAATGTCCTGCTGGTTGATACTAGTATTCTATGTTTATATGATAGTTGAGCAACGACTCGTACCTACATTCATTCAGCGTAATAGGAAAAATAGTTAAAACACCTGCTGGTCTCTTATTTTCGGAAAATGGTCACAGAAAAATTTGATCGTCAGCGATAAACAAAAGGAGCCTCTGTGCTCCTTTTCCCGGATAAAGCCGACAGGAATTTCCGTCCGTTTGTCGAATAAGGAATCGGAACAACGGACAAAAGGAGAAGAGACAATGGATGCAAGAATTGTGGAGCTTACCCATGGGGCAGAAGAATATATAAAAGAAATCGCGGAGCTTTGGAGCGACAATGCAGCAGAAACCGCGGGTTGTGAATTGAATGAGGAAGAGAAGACAGCGGTTCAAGAACAAATCAAACAATATATGCAATCCAAATACGGTGCGGTATTCGCAGCGACGAATGAAAAACACCAGGCCGTTGGATACGCCATTGCTTCGCTGAAGCAAGATTTAGTCAGCAATACGCTGTACGGCCAAATCGATGAAATCTATGTGGCGCCGGAGTACCGAAGACAGAAAATGGCCGGAAAAATTGCGGCTGAATTGCTGAATTGGCTTGAGCGGAAGGATGTTTCATTTGTTCAAGTTTATGTTGACACAGATAATGAATCAGCTTTGGCATTTTGGGAAGAAATGGGCTTGGAAAGGGAGTTTTTTGTTCTCTCTAAGCATTAATTTTTTCACATACGACACCCCTGTAGGGTATTGTAACATAATGTACAAAAAAACGGCTGCTCTCTTATGATAATATAGAGGATATGAGACATAATGGAGATGATGAAATATGACTTGGCTTTTTGTGACGATGCTTATTCTCATGAGCCTTGTTAAACTAGTATTGACGTGCCTTCCATCCGGCGTCGTCGAATGGATTTCCGCCAAATTTGAAGTGCATTCAAAACTAAGCGGCGAAAATGCCGACGTAACGATCGGCGGAAAACGCCTCGAGGGCCAAGATAAAAAAGAAGTGATTCAGCATTTTAACGAAGCTATATTTATGGAGAAGTATTATATATACCCGGGGGACGAGCATTTATATTTACATCCTAAGGACAGCGGAACGCCTGTAGTCATCGACACGAAAAAAGGCAAAAAAGATGTAAGGCTGTGGATATTTGCCTACAATGACCGCGTCGATGTCGTCAAACAATACAAGAAGAAAGTCGTCGCGTACTGCCTGCAGTCTGATATTCTTCAAAAGAGGGCGGCTGGGGAACCTTCAAGCGTGTCTGGATAAAGCAGGACTTTTTAAAGCCTTTTTAAACAAAAAGGCTTTTTTCTTTTGTCTGTCAGGTGTTCTTTAATCAATCTGCATATAAAAAGAAAAACCCGAAGAATCGGGTTTAAAAATTGACTTTTACAGTAGTACCATCGTGGTACTTTATAGGTTCATCATCGTTAAATACATCTTTTAGTTTAATGTTGATATATTTTAAATCATCAGCATCGGAATCAAGGTACGGTACCACGATGTACCCTTCTTTTGCCACTTTTCCGTAGAAAGAACCAACACCGTTTTTATCCGGATTTTGAATCATATCCTCAGAGGAGACTTCAATTTGTTTTTTTGTATTGGTTGTAATTGCGTCTATGCCGTTAAACATAACGTTTTTATCCGATGTGTTTTCGGTATTATATGATATTTGAATCGTCAAAAACTTGTCGGTTTTGATGCCTTTTTGTTTCAAGAAATTCTTCCCGCTTTCTTGAAGATTGGATCTTTCAATAACTTTAACTTCATCAATTTTCATCTTTATCGGATCTAAGTCGAAGGTTTTGTTCACTTTTGCAATCTTTTTTAATGTCACTTTTGTTCCGTTGTCCTCTTTACTCCATTGCCCTATTTTTTCTAAAGGGCCATCTGTTTTCAATGAATCTTCACTGCTACTTTCTGTTTTGGCTGCGCTTTTTTGAGTTTTAGATGTTGATGTTTCGCTATTGCCGCAAGCAGCTAAAAGCATTGAGACGGTTAGTAACGCGATAAAAAAAGTAAAATATTTTTTCATTTTCTAAGCCCCTTAATCATCTTTTTATCTATATAAATCTTTAGGCTGTTTCTAATCGAATGCCTAAAAGGATCATCGTCCTGACGTCTCCCTTTTTCATTACAAATTTTCCATAATTACTATATCGACAAGATGAAGGATTCATTTAATATTTTCTCTTGAAATTTTCAAAACAACTGAGCATAAATACCTGTAAAAAAATCAGATGTGAATGAACAGATTTTTCGGCGATTATAGCGGTTGTTTTCCTTTTGGTTTTTACTGAGCGGCAATGGAAGAATAAATATGAAAAATTTCTTGTCGGTTATAACAATAATTGAAATAGGCTTTTTCAATAAATTATTTTGTTGACTGCCCGGTCAGCAAGAGTTGCAATTTTTACTAACCAATTGGCCGATTAATGGAAAAGGACTGAGTGATGTGCCTTTACAGCTTTATGATAAAGAGCAAATATTTGATGCCTGTTTAGCGGTTTTTGCCCGCCGCGGCTATTCAAAGACTTCGACGGGGATGCTTGCGGAAGCGGCCGGCGTCTCAAAGGCGCTGATTTTTCATCATTTCAAAAGCAAGAAAGATTTGTATCTCTCTTTGCTGGATTACTGTATTGATAAAGTGAAAACATACCTGTCAATCGATGACCTGTTACAATGCGGCGACTTTTTTGAAGCGAAAGAAAAGGCCAGCTTGGCGAAGATTGAGTTTTTCAAGAAGCATCCGGACGCTTATAAATTGACAATGGAGACGTTTCGCACGCCTCCTTCAGAGCTGAAGGAGGAAATTGCTGAAATGTATGGGGAACAATTTGCGATCAGAGACCGGCTGTGGAGAGAATTGTTTGCAAAGGTGCCTTTAAGGGAAGGGGTGGATCGCGAGGAAGCCTTCGAATTGATTATGCTGGCTAACGAACATTTTGAGCGGAAATTTTTGTCGGAAATAGCGGAAGACCGCGAGTTTGATGAGGACTATAACAGACGGCTCCTTGATGAGAGAAACCGCTTTTTGAACATGATTCGTTTTGGCATTGAACGATAAAAGGGGGATGCCTTATGAAAACGTATGTATTGGGCTTTCATGAGATTGATAAAGGGGATTTGCCTCTTGTCGGGGGAAAGGGCTTGAATCTCGGGGAATTATCAAAGATCGAAGGCGTCCGCGTACCCGCCGGCTTTTGTGTTACGACCGACGCTTATCAATCGATGGTCGGACAAAACGAGAAAATGAGCGAGCTGCTTGACAGGTTGTGCCAAGTAAAATTGAAAGATAAGGAGCAGATCGCAAAACTCAGCCAGGAGATACGCGATGAAATCGAAAACGTGAAGATCGACCGAGAGATCGAAGAAGCAATCAGGCTCTGTCACTCAAATCTTGGGGAGAATGAAGCATACGCCGTCCGTTCGAGCGCTACGGCTGAGGATTTGCCGAATGCTTCTTTTGCGGGACAGCAGGACAGCTATTTGAACATTATCGGGATAGAAGCGATTTTGCAGCATGTCACGAGATGCTGGGCATCCCTGTTTACAGAGCGGGCTGTGACTTACCGGATCCAACACCGCTTTGACCATCGCAAAGTCCAATTATCCGTCGTCATCCAGCAGATGGTTTTTCCTGAGGCGTCAGGAATTTTATTTACCGCTGATCCGGCCACATCCAACCGGAACGTGCTGTCCATCGATGCAAGCTTCGGCTTGGGGGAGGCGCTTGTTTCCGGACTTGTAACCGCAGACAACTATAAGGTTCGCGGAGGAAGGATCGCTGACAAAACGGTTTCTGCCAAAAAAACGGGGGTTTATGCAGTGAAGGGCGGAGGTACGGAAGAACGGGGGATTGAAGACGAACGGCAAAACGTACAGGCGCTGGCTGATGAGCAGATCGTGCAGCTTGAGAGCATCGGCAGAATGATCGAGACCCATTTCGACTCGCCGCAGGATATCGAATGGTGTCTTGCTGATGATCTGTTTTATGTCGTGCAGAGCCGCCCGATTACAACATTGTTTCCGATTCCGGAAAAAAGCGACGGACGACTTCGCGTCTATGTGTCGGTAGGCCACCAGCAGATGATGACAGAACCGATCAATCCGCTCGGGATATCGCTTTTCAGCATGCTTTCGGAATACGAATTGAGCCACGCCGGCGGGAGGCTGTTTATCGATTTATCGCATGATTTGGCGTCAGCAGCCGGACGGAAAATCGTCCTCGCTGCGTTGGGCAAAAACGATCCGCTGATGCACAATGCGCTTACAAATGTAATCAAAAGAAAGGAGCTTGTGAAATCACTTCCAAAAGGCAAACGGATGTTCAAATTCGGCGCTGAAGGATTTTCCTGGTCACTGCCGGCTGACATGGTCAAGGTGTACCGGAAAAACGACATAGGGATCGCCAAGCGGCTTATTTCCAAAGCCGAGGCGTCCATAAAAACCGCTGAGCGGAACTTGCAGCATGTCTCCGGAGATGAGCTGTTTGAAGCCTTGTTGGAGGATCAAAAAGAGCTCAAGAACGTTCTCCATGATAAAGAGAGCATGGCCGTTATTATGGTCGGGATTTTTGCGGCGTATTGGATCAATAAAAAAATGGAGAAATGGCTCGGAGAAAAGAGCGCGGCCGACGCGCTTTCGCAATCAGTGCCGAACAATATCACGTCAGAGATGGGGCTGGCGCTGCTTGATGTAGCAGATGCGGTCAGACAATATCCTGAAGTGCTTGACTATTTGAAACACCCGAACGATGCCGCCTTTTTTGAAGATCTCGAAAAGCTGGAGGGGGGAGCTGACGCCAGTGCAGCTTTCCGGGAGTTTCTTGATCAATACGGCATGCGCTGCACGGGTGAGATCGACATTACGAAAACGCGGTGGAGCGAACGGCCGTCCGCGCTCATTCCATTGATTGAAAGCAATATCAAACATTTCGAGCCGGGGGCGCGAACGGCCAAGTTTGAACAAGGAAAACTCAAGGCCGACCAAAAGGAGAAAGACTTGTTAAGCCGTTTGGAAAAGTTAAAAGGAGGCAGACAAAAAGCGAAAAAAACAAAGAAAATGATCAGTGTTTTGCGCAATTACATCGGCTATCGCGAATATCCAAAGTATGCACTGATCAAACGCTTCTTTATTTATAAAAAAGCTTTGCTGAAAGAAGCTGCCGTTTTGGAGAAAAAGAAGCTCATCAAAGCGAAGGAGGATGTCTATTATTTATCCTTTGACGAATTCCGGAACGCCGTTCGAACGGGGAGCCTCGATTACCGGATCATTGAAGAGCGAAAGGCCGCATACCAACACTATGAGAAACTGACGCCTCCGCGGTTGATGACATCCGAAGGGGAAGTCATTTTCGGCGAATACAACAGCGGACATCTTCCGGAAGGAGCCTTGGCGGGCATCCCGGTTTCCGCAGGCGTTATCGAAGGAAGGGCGCGGGTCGTGTTAAAAATGGAGGAAGCCGATATAGAGGAGGGGGATATCCTCGTAACGGCGTTTACGGATCCGAGCTGGACGCCGTTGTTTGTATCTGTAAAAGGCTTGGTGACTGAGGTCGGCGGGCTCATGACCCACGGCGCTGTCATCGCGCGGGAATACGGGCTCCCGGCCGTCGTCGGGGTTGAGCATGGGACGAAAGAAATTAAAGACGGCCAGAGGATCAGGATTAATGGTTCTGAAGGGTATGTTAAAATTTTGGAATGATTTGAAGTTGAAACGACTGCAGCTCAGGATTCTTTTCGAAAAACCTGAGCGTTTTTTTATTCCCCAGGCAATTTAGGCGCCGCCCAATTATGCGAAGACAATCACCCAATAAGGGGGAGGATAAGTATAATATTGAAAAAAATACAGATGAGGAGCGGAGAATGTTGTATGTTTACCAGCCTTTACAGGCGTATCCGCGGCAATATTATAATCCTTACTCGTATCCTGGCGCTTTTCCCGGAGGATCACCATATACCTCCTATGGCCCCTCTTCTCTTTTTAACTCTCCGTGTTTCAGAGAGTGTATAAGAAGCGGAGCCGATCATTATTTCTGCTGCTATATATGCGGTTTCTGTTAAGCCGGAGAAGCAGGGTTCTCTTTTCAGTCATCACATTCCAGCAATTCTTTAAGAACGACGGCATGGTTGTGGAGCTCGTCCTTGGCGCCGTAAAGCAAAACAACGCGCTCATTTTTCATCATGTCTCTTAATTCCTTTAACTTCGCCTGTTTTTCATCGTCCTGTCTGATTTCTTCTTGATAGGCTTCTTTAAACTGTTCAAATTTCTCCGGATCATGTTGAAACCATTTTCTTAATGAAGGGCTTGGGGCGATTTCTTTCATCCATTCGTCAAGACGGGCATCTTCTTTGGAAATTCCGCGCGGCCAGACGCGGTCAATTAAAATTCTGCGGCCTTCCAACCGGGGATGTTCGTTATAAATCCGCTGCAAAACGATCGGCATTTGCTCCATCTCCTTTTATTGGCTTTAGCCGAAACAACCGGCATGATAAAGGGCTTCTCACGCTGATGCCCGAGGAAGCCCTTTGGCTTTTATTCGATCGAGCTTTTTTGGGCGCTGTACATTTCCGCTACACTTTCATCAATTTCATCCCTCGACATCTGCCGCGCTTTTTCGGCTCTGCCGTAGCCGATTTCGAGCCTTCCTTCTTTCAGCCCTTTGAAAATGGCATCGGCAAAATCATCGACCGGGGCTCCGAAGTCGTGCAGGCCGACTCCGCCCAGATCCGTATTGACCGCCGGAGGAGCTACTTCAATAACCTGAACGGCGGTTTCGGAAAGCTGGTGCCTTAAGCTCATCGTAAAGGAGTGAAGAGCGGCCTTTGTCGACGAGTATATCGGCGCGATCGCCATCGGCGTAAAGGCGAGCCCTGACGTGACATTGATAATCGCGGCGTCTGTTTTCTTTCCGGCGAAATATGGAGCAAACAGCATGGCAAGGTGGAGCGGGGCCTCCAAATTGACGGCGATTTCTTTACTGTAGCGGGCCCAGTTGTCTTTTGCATCGGTTTTTAATATGTGGTAGCGCTGCTGGATTCCTGCGTTATTCACAAGTACGTTGACCTGGGGATGATGTTCAGTTACCCATTCAAACAGCGCAATGCGTTCAGCCTCAACCGTTACATCGCATACACGCGTAATAATGTCCGGAAATTTTCGCTTTGCTTCTTCAAGCTTCTTTTCGCGTCTTCCGCATATAATGACCGTATTTCCGGCACGAACGAAGCGTTCGGCAAAAGCGAGTCCGATTCCTGAGGCTCCGCCTGTGATCAGTATTGTATTTCCCGACAGTTCCATTCAAATCCCTCATTTCTTTTAAATGCTTCTCCTGTATACTATGATGATCGAAATATTCGCAGACTGCAAGTCTTGGCATAGACGGGGGGAAACGCTTCCATTATTATTGAATCATGAAGGGAGTGGAATGAAATGTCAAACATCACAGTGGAAACCTGTTATGGATCGTTGAAAGGAACCGTACAAAACGGTGTCCGCATATGGAAGGGCATCCCTTATGCGAAGCCTCCTGTCGGTGAATGGAGATTTAAAGCCCCGCAGGAAGTTGATCCATGGGAGGGCGTCAGGGATGCAACTGAATTCGGCCCCATCTGCCCCCAGCCCGAAGGTTTATTGTTCCAGTCACTGGAGAAGGTGGAGAAGTCTGAGGACTGCCTTTACTTAAATGTGTTTGCGCCAAACTCGCCCGGCGGGAACCGGCCGGTGATGGTATGGATTCACGGCGGCGCGTTTTATCTCGGTGCAGGCAGCGAGCCGTTGTATGACGGATCACACCTTGCATCTCATGGCGATGTCATTGTAGTGACGATCAATTACCGTCTCGGTCCGTTTGGATTTTTGCACCTTTCTTCTGTCAATGAATCCTACAGCGATAATCTCGGTCTCCTTGACCAAATAGCCGCGCTGAAATGGGTGAAGGAAAACATTTCTTTCTTCGGAGGAAATCCCGAGAATGTAACCGTTTTTGGGGAATCGGCCGGCGCGATGAGCATTGCTTCCCTCATGGCGATGCCGGGAGCAAAAGGCTTGTTCCAAAAAGCGATCATGCAAAGCGGTGCTTCCGAAACCATTCCAAAGGAAAGAGCAAACCTTGCGGCAGATGCGTTTCTAAACATACTAAACATCGATCCGGACCATTCCGAACGGCTTCATGACGTAACTGCCAAAGAGCTTCTTGACGCAACGGATGAGCTTCGCGATGTAATGGAAGAAAATATTTTTCAATTGNNGTATCAGCCGTTGCACAAGGAGCAGCGGACGGCATCAAGTTGTTAATCGGGACAAACCGGGATGAAGGCGTGTTGTTTTTCACGCCGGAGTCAGAGATATTGCCCGGGCAAAAAAAGGTTGAGATTCTGAGAGAACATGTAGGCGACGAATTGGCGAAATCTGTTGCCGAATGGTATCCGGAATCATTGGAAGGCCAAATCAACATGATGACAGACATCTTTTTTTGGCGTCCTGCCGTTTTGTTTGCCGCCGGGCAGTCGGCGCATTCGCCTGTATGGATGTACCGGTTTGACTGGCATTCCGATCATCCGCCGTTCCACAAAGCGGCACACGGATTGGACATCCCTTTTGTATTCGGCAACATTGATTTCCTCGAAATGATCACGAATACGAAAGCAAGCGAAGAAACAAAACAGCTTTCGCAACATATGCAAGCTACATGGCTGTCATTTGCACATACGGGAAGTCCGTGTACTGAAGCCGCAAACTGGCCGAACTACAATGAAGAAACGCGAAAAACGCTTATTTTCAATACATCCATTTCAATAGAAGAAGATCCCGATGCCGAGAAAAGAAAAAAGTTGATGGCATGATGCCAACCTCCCTCTCGGTGAGGGAGGTTCTCGATCATCCGCTTTGCTGATACCGTTCATGTTGAATTTGCTCCAAAGATTTTCCGCGCGTCTCCGGAGCCATGAGAAGGCCGATGATCATATGAATGGCGAGAAATACGATCATCACGCTTCCGGCCGTTTTAAAGCCGAGTGCGGTGATCATAGCCGGAACGACTAATGAAATCAAGCCGACGCCGATTCGTACGATAAAGAACATAAAGCCTTGGGCCATCGCTCTGTATTTCGTATGAAACAGCTCCGCCGCCCATAATCCGTAAAAGGCCTGCGCGCCAAAGCCGGCGGCAACTCCCCAGAGGCTGACGAACGATAAAAGCTCCGCCATTCTCATGTTCCCGAAGGTGAGAATGATCCATGCAGCCGTCCCCATTGCTGCACCGATGCCGAACAATCGCTTTCTGTTCGCTTTATCCCCTAAACGAATAAAGACAACATATGTGGCTGCTACCGTCAATATCCATAAAAACGCTTGCAGCAAATTGGCCTGGGCAGCCGTTAAGCCGCCGACCGTTTCATAAATATAAGGCATAAAATAGCCCATTGTGCCGGCGACAAGGTTCCAGAAAGCATAAATACCGATCAACAGAACCATTGCATGAAGGTTTGCTTTATTCGTAAACAGCTCTTTAATAGACGCCTTTTCATCCATTCCTTTCGCTTTGTCCTTCTGTTTTTGTTCTTCCCAGATGGCAGATTCATGAATTTGCTGCTGCAAAATCCACGTTATGATTGCGACGACGAATAATTGGGCAAAAATCAGCCGGCTCCCCAATAAGCCGAGCGGCGCCAATGCAACGGACAATAGCAGGGTGACGGCGGGGCCGATTGACCATGCGAACTGCCCCCAGCCGACGCGCGCGGCCCGCTCATGATCGGGAGCTTCCTCGGCGATATACGTCCAGGCCGCAGGTATGGCCGCTCCCACCGCAATCCCCGTTACGATGTAGCCCGTTAACAGCATAGGAAAGTTAAACGATGCCGCAATCAATAAAACCCCCAGCATATAGACGAGGAGATTATATTTATATACGAATTTGCGTCCGTACCGATCGACTAAATAACCCCCGATCAAGGCGCCGATTGCAGCTCCAAACCCATTTGTGCTTAAGGCGCCGAGAAGCCCGACCTTCGCGTCGTTCAACCCCAGGTATTCGACCCATAAAGACAGACCGCCTGCCCCGGCGACAATTGACCCGGCTTCCAGATAATTGGACATCGCAACCGTTATCGTAGATTTTAAACTGCCATTCTTTCTACCTCCCATATTTCTTCCCCTTTCAAAGCTGTTGTCTTTTTAGGCGGCAGAAGACAAACGAATATTGTAAACGCTTACTTTTTTCCGCGCATGAGCGCGCCTGCAATTCAGATCACCCCCTCTCCCAAATTTTATTTCTAACATAACCTTATTCTTAAAACGGAAATAAATCAACATAAAATTTTGAATTTTTGTTTGTGTTATTTTGTTTTTGTTTGTTTTGGGCTTGTAAACAAAGAATAGCAGGAAAGCAATATTTTAAGTAAAAATGGAACTTTTCCATGGGAGGAATCAGCATCTTGACTTGCTTTTTAAAAATATCCTGAAAAGCGGCGGGATGGACGTTTTATTGATTACTGCCATGCGTATTGATTGCATGATTAATTAGCCATCCGTATCCTAAAGATAAGATCATAGCAACAATAAGAACTAAATCGGCACGTGCCGCAGTACATAAAACGGCCCGGGTCTGAAAAGAAAATATGGAGGAAAAACAAAATGGAACTAGGCATCAGCACCTTTGTAGAAACAACCCCGGACATAAAGACGGGAAAAGTGAAAAGCCATGCAGAGCGGCTGCGCGAGGTCGTTGAGGAGATCGTTCTTGCCGATCAGGTCGGGCTGGATGTATTCGGCGTGGGAGAGCATCACCGCGAAGATTATGCGGCTTCTTCTCCCGCTGTCGTGTTGGCTGCGGCGGCCCGCGAGACGAAGAGGATCAGGCTGACAAGCGCGGTTACAGTGCTTTCATCAGATGATCCCGTACGCGTCTTCCAGGATTTTGCCACGCTCGACGGGCTTTCAAACGGACGGGCGGAAATCATGGCCGGCAGGGGATCTTTCATCGAATCGTTCCCCCTGTTCGGCTATGATTTAGATGATTATGATGAGCTGTTTGAAGAGAAGCTTGATTTGCTCTTAAAGCTGCAAAAGTCGGAGAGGGTAACGTGGAGCGGCAAGCATCGTCCGGCCATTCAAAATTTGGGGGTATATCCGCGGCCTGTCCAGGACCCGCTGCCTG
>NZ_JBALMR010000009.1:68786-117382 GCF_036963165.1 Bacillus sp. JJ675
CGGGAGCGGGGGAAACCAGGAATCCGTCGTTCGCGCGGGGCTGCTCGGCCTGCCGCTCGTCCTTGCCATCATCGGAGGGAGTCCGCTTCACTTTGCTCCGCTTGTTGAGCTTTATCAAAAAGCGGCCGAGCATGCGGGGCATGACGCTTCAAAGCTCCAAGTCGCCTCTCATTCACACGGATTTATTGCCGAGGATACGGAGACGGCTGCCGAACAGTTTTTCCCTTCGACTCAGCAGGCGATGAATACGCTCGCCCGTGAGCGCGGCTGGGGGCCGTATACCCGTTCAAGCTTTGATGCTGCACGAAGCTTTGAAGGAGCGCTTTATGTCGGGGATCCTGAGACCGTAGCTGAAAAAATCATTCATCTTCGGAAACATGTAGGGATCACAAGGTTTATGCTCCATGTGCCGGTTGGATCGATGCCGCATGAAGAAGTCATGAAGGCGATTGAGCTTTTTGGAAAGGAAACGGCGCCGCGCGTCAGGGAGGAAGTGTCTCGCTGGGAAGCGGCGCAATAAGTACGAGGCCCGCATATTGTGCGGGCCGCTTTATTTCATGTAATGCTTTTTAAAATCGGGATGGATCGAAAATTTGCGGCGCAGATTGATGAGGTTTTCCCCGAAGCTTTCCTCCAGTACGCCGCGATGCTTCGCCATGATTTCCATGAGGTACAGATCGTGGATCATCACTTCCGTAATCGGCATCACCAGGCCTACGTGCATCGTCCAAGCGGCGCGGCTGTCTTTCCCCTGCGAGACGATGCCTGCTACGACTTCAGAATCGTCTACGCTGAATACAAGCCACCGGCCGTCATACTCTTCTGTAATCTCGCGGCTCCTGTCATGCAGGTATACGTTCGCGAAATCTGCCTCAATGCCGCCGTAGGCGATAATCGTAACGATGACGCCTTTATCTGCGGCTTGTTTCAGTTCTGATTCAATTTCTTTAAAATCCTCTTTCCAAATTTCCAGAAGAATTCTTTTTTGGGCGGATAGAATGCACGCCTTTACTTTATCGAGGATTTCGCTTCGTCCTGTAATGTTCCAAATATTTTCGCGGTCGTTTGCAGAACGCTCGAACTTCTCGAAATATTTTTCAGCCTGTTCAAACGTCTCCTCCGCTTTTAAGCGGCGGTTTTTAATGAGCTCTTTGGCAGGTACGGGAATGTACTGCGGCGTGTTGCCGTAGCTCACAAAAATATCCCCGCGAATCACAAGGCTTTCCAGGACTTCGTATATTTTTGAGCGCGGGACGCCGGATTTTTTTGCCACTGCATAGCCTGTCAGCGGAGATTCTTCTAATAAAGCGAGGTATGCTTTTGATTCATATTCGGTGAAATTCAGGTTTTTTAATATTTCTAAAATGTTATCTTTCATAGATCCTCCTCACGTCAAGGAATAGTCGCTACCTTTGTAACTCATATTTTAGCCGGACGTATTGATTTTTTTCAAGCGCACTGATACACTTTTTAAGTAGTTACTCAGGTAGTCACTATAAAAATATCGTGTATGGAGGGAGAACATCGTATGGATAGCCTTGTGTCATACATAGCGATTGCCGCCATGATGGTCGTCATACCGGGAGCCGATACGATGCTGGTTGTGAAAAACACGCTTCGGTACGGTCCGAATGCGGGCCGCTGCAATGTTCTCGGATTGGCGACAGGACTTTCCTTCTGGACGCTGATTGCCATTCTTGGCTTAGCCGTTGCCATTGCGAAGTCTGTGGTTCTTTTCAGTACGATCAAATATTTGGGGGCCGCCTATTTAATTTATTTAGGCGTAAAAAGTTTCTTTTCCAAAAGCGCCGTTTCGATGGAAGACATTCAAGTGCAAAACGAGAACCTTAAACATTCCTCAAAGCGCCACTATAAAGATTCTTTTTTACAGGGCTTGTTAAGCAATATTCTCAATCCAAAGACCGTTTTGGTCTATATCACGATCATGCCCCAATTTGTCAATTTGAAGGAAAGCGTGAATCAGCAATTGATTGTGCTCGCGTTAATCCTTACTTTCCTGGCCGTGTTTTGGTTTCTGATCCTTGTTTATCTCATTGATTTCGCAAAAAAATGGCTGAGGAACGCAAAGTTTCAGAAGGTCTTTCAAAGAACAGCCGGGTTGGTGCTGGTAGGCTTTGGCATCAAAACCGGGTTAAATTAAAAAAAGGAGTGAGAAACAGAACTCACTCCTTTTTTATTTATATTTCTTCAATACGATTGCGGAATTGTGTCCGCCAAACCCAAATGAGTTTGACAGTCCGACATTCAGTGAGGCTTTGCGGGCGCCTTCCCGTACAATGTCCAAGTCGCACTCCGGATCGGGATTGTCCACATTCATCGTCGGCGGGATGATGCCTTTTCTCAAACTTTCCGCCAACGCGATGGCCTCTGCACCGCCGGCTGCGCCGAGCATATGGCCAAGCATCGATTTATTGGCAGTAACCGGGACTTTGCCGGCGTGATCGCCAAACAGTTTTTTGATAGCCAAAACCTCAGAACGGTCGCCAACCTGCGTGCTTGTGGCGTGAGCGCTAATCACATCCACCTCATCAGCTGCTATATTCGCTTTTCTAAGCGCATTATTCATCGCCGCATATGCTCCCTTTCCTTCAGGATGCGATGCCACCATATGATGCGCATCCGAGCTCGCGCCATAGCCAATGACTTCGCATAAAATAGGGGCATTCCTTAATACGGCGCTTTCCAATGATTCCAATACCAATATACCTGCACCTTCGCTCATTACAAAGCCGTCCCGGTCAATATCAAATGGCCGGCTTGCCCGGGCAGGCTCATCGTTTCTCGTTGACAAAGCATGGGCATTTCCGAAGCTGGCCAATGACAATTCCGTAATCGCAGCTTCGCTTCCTCCGGCAAAGATGATATCGGCTTCACCGTTTTTAATCGCAAGAAATGCTTCGCCAATCGAAGTATTCCCGATGGAGCATGCGGTTACAGGTGATAACGACGGGCCCAGCGCTCCCA
The DNA here is from genome assembly GCF_036963165.1 of Bacillus sp. JJ675. Taxonomy (NCBI): domain Bacteria; kingdom Bacillati; phylum Bacillota; class Bacilli; order Caryophanales; family Bacillaceae; genus Bacillus; species Bacillus sp. JJ675. The sequence continues at coordinate 71,772 of NZ_JBALMR010000009.1, forward strand.
ATCTGATGCTGATTTGAGCCGCTGCTGCATTTGATATCATCATCGGCACCAGGCTTGGGCTTACTCTTCCCGGCCCCCGCTCATTCATTACGTTCACCTGGTCAATCAATGTATGAATGCCGCCGATTCCTGAACCGACATATACGCCTAAACGTTCACGATTGGTCTTATCAAGCTGCAATCGGGATTGTTCCAGCGCTTGTTCAGCGGCTGCCAAGGCAAACTGGGTAAAGCGGTCCAATCGTCTGGCTTCCTTCTTTCCCCATCTTCCTTCTGCGTCAAAGTCGCGGACAATACCCGCTATTTTTGTTTTGAGCTGGGAAGTATCCAGTGTATCGATTGAAGATATTCCGGATTCTCCGCTAACTAAACGGTTCCAAAACGTATTGACATCATTGCCCAGAGGAGAAATAACTCCCATACCGGTAATGACGACTCTTTTCATAGCAATTCCCCCCTTGAATATATTCTCAATTTTAACGGTTTCGTATCCTATTACAAGTTGTAGATTATCATAGTATAATGAGTACCATGATAAGAAAGGAGACGCACATGAAACCTGAAACAAGACTTCAAGCGCTATCGGAGTTTTTGAAAACCCAGCGTTCCAAAATTCATCCGCAAATGGTCGGACTGCCGACAGGCACCCGCAGAAGAACGCCGGGCTTACGAAGGGAAGAAGTCGCTCAATTGGCAGGCGTCAGCACAACATGGTATACGTGGCTGGAACAAGGCAGGGATATCAAAGTGTCCGCCGCGGTATTGGATTCCGTCTCAGATGCCTTGCAGCTAAACAAGGACGAGCGGAATTATTTATATGCCCTTGCATTTGAAGAAGGGGTGAAACAGGCGTCCCCGATTGAAACCGAGACAAAGATCAGCCCGGCTTTGAGCAAAATCCTGCAGGAGCTTCGCTATTGCCCGACGATCATATCAGACAGAAGGTGCCACATTGTCGGGTGGAACGAGGCAGCAGCCCATGTGTTTATAAACTTTGACCAAATTCCGCCAGAAGAGAGAAATCTTATACGGCTACTGTTTTCAAGAAAGGAATTCCGGAGTCTTGCGGTAAACTGGGAGCATTTTGTGAGAGGATTTATCGCCATTTTCAGAACGTATTACGGGCAATATGTTGCCGATGACTGGTACTCGCAGTTCATAGAAGAGATGGAACAAGCCTATCCGGAATTTCATAAATTGTGGAATGAAAGCGAGGTAAGCTCGGCGCCGGAAGTATTGATTGAATTCCGCCACGCCAGGGCCGGAAAAATGCTGTTTAACCTGACGTCGCTGCAGGTGCAGGGGGATGCCGATTTGCGATGCAGCGTCTATACGCCTGTCGAAAATACGGAAACCGAAGCCAAGCTGAAGCGCCTGGTCGAATCGCGGTGATTGTCATAGGGCCTTTCTTCTATTAAGAAAGGCCCCTTTACATGAATCACGTTCTCGCCGCAAAAATTTGAAAGGTCACGCCGAACGGATCAATGACCATGCCGTATGCCGGGCTGAAGTAAGTCTTTTCGAGTTCAATCACGACCTTTCCTTGTTCCCGGAGTTTTTCATAGAGCCGTTTTGCTTCGGAAACCTCGCTCGCCGTCACGCAGATGGAGAGCTGATTCCCGTTTTGAAAAGGCAGCTCCGGGATGATATCTGCGATCATGATGCTTGTTTCGCCGATTTTTAATACGGCGTGCGCGATAAAGTTTAATTCGTGTTCTTCAAATTTTGCTGCTTCATCTTCAGGCCCTTCTCCTATCGTCTGTTGAAAGACGACCTCGGCGCCTAACGCCTCCCGATAGTACTCGATTGCTTGTTTTGCTTTTCCGTCCATCAGGATGTACGGGGTGAGCTGTAATGACATAAAGAAACATCTCCTTTTTTGTTGATCTAAAGCGATTGTATATTATAATGGTGACAACTTATGTCATGGTTATCATTTTTTTGGAGGTATACATGTCAAAAGCGAAAAGATTAAATGAAATGATGTTGATGGTGAATCGAAAGAAGCGATTTACTGTTGGAGAGTTGGCGCAGGAATTCGGGGTTTCCAAAAGAACCGTGCTGAGGGATTTGCAGGAGCTTAGCGAGATGGGGGTTCCCCTTTATTCCGAGACGGGGCCGCACGGCGGTTACCAAGTGTTAAGCGAAAGAATCCTTCCTCCCATCGCGTTCAGCGAGGATGAAGCGGTCTCGATCTTTTTTGCGATTCATGCGTTAAGGCATTACATATCTCTGCCGTTTGACGCCCAATACGAATCAATCAAGAAAAAATTTTACTTAAACCTTGCCGGAGATATTAGGGAAACGATCGACAGCATGAAAGACCGCGTTGATTTTTTCTCTGCCCATCAGCAAAAAGACGACATCCCGTTTTTGCGATTGCTGCTGGATGCGGCCGTTCGGCAGGAAGTCGTCGCCATCAGTTATGAGTCGGGCGGCGCGGCCACGGAGAGAAAGATTCAGCCGATCGGCATATACGCAAATCAAGGAAAATGGTATTGTCCGGCCTATTGTTTTTTGAGAAATGATTATCGAATGTTCAGATGCGACCGCATCAGTTTTGCGGAACGGGACGATGAGACGGAGCCGATTGACCTGGCCGATGTTGATTTGAAAAACCGGTTTTCAGTTCTCGCTCTCCCCCGGGATATGCTTGAGCTCCGTGTCGAGCTGACGGAAAAGGGCGCAGAGCGGTACGGCTCCGTCAAATGGCCGCATATTGAGCTGCACCGGAGAGAAGACGGCTCCGGGGTTCTGAAAGGACATATCTCACGGCGCGACCTCGGCTTCTTCTCCGAGTATTTTATTTCTTACGGCCGGGAAGCCGTTATTGAAAAGCCTTCAGAATTAATCGAAAAGACAAAGGATACGCTGCTTGACATGATAAATCAATACGAAAAAAATACAACTCCGGGTTGATCTTGCTTTAAGACCCGGGCTCATGTTTGAACGCCGGATTCCTTGCTACACTTGACAGGACTGATTGTTAAAGGAGAGGAATAGATTGAAGACATTAGGTCCGGCAGGGATGAAATGGCTGAAAATCGCTCATATCTTATTAGCGGCCCTGTTTTTCGGCGGCATCATGAGCTCTTTGGCATTGAACTTTGCGGTGAATTTGGCTGCGTATCATGAAACGTTTGACTTCTACCGGCATACCGTAATCATCAGCGATTATATCATCAGAATCGGAGCGGTCGGCACTTTGCTCATCGGACTTCTATACGGCATCTTTACAAAATGGGGATTTTTTAAGCATAGATGGATCGCGGTAAAATGGGTGCTTTTCATCATCCAGACGTTCATCGGAATCTTTATCGTCGATCAATTGATGGAAGCGAATATGGCGATGCTTGAGGCGGGGAAAGCTTCGGCTTTGAACAGCCCCGTTTTCATGCACAATCACACTTTAAGACAATATGCCGCCATTGTCCAAACCGCAATAACGGTTTTTATCATTTGCATTTCTGTATTAAAGCCGTGGAAAAAGAAAAAAACGGCGCCGAAAAAGAATGAATCCTAAAAAAAAAAAGCGTCATCTGCCGATAAAAAGACATTCTCAAAGAGTTTGAGAGTGTCTTTTTTGTCTCAAAAGGTTGACGCGAGATTTAAAGTTAAGTATCATTACAAATGTGATATAAATATTACATTTATGTTACAAAGATTAAAAATCATGAGATTGAAAGAGGTTTAACTTGAGATATGTCGATACAAAAAGCAATGGCGGCATTAGGTTTTTTAGTCCTAACGGCTTTATTGCTGTTTACGATCAATAAGAGTTCATCGCTTATCAATGCTTCCCCTAATAAAAAAGCGGCCGTCTATACGGAGGTTTACAAGGGGAAAGAATCTTTGTCCTATCCGAAATTCAGCGATTTAAAAGACAAGGATTTGAAAATGATCAATAATGCGATTGGGCGCCATATGAAAGCCTCTTATCAAGAATATGAAAAGTTGAAAAAAGAGGCGGCTCAAAGCGGCGGGGAAAGCGCGTATGAAACGTCCTATAAAGTAAATTACAACGACGGGGAAAGGCTGAGCTTTTTCATCTATGACTACAAATATACCGGCGGGGCGCACGGGGTGTATACCACCACATCCTATAACTATGATTTAAATGAACATAGGCGGATTACGCTGCTGGACGTGTTAAATAATCAGGTAAAAATCGAGAAAGCGAAAAACTACATTTTCAGTTATATTAACAAGCATTCGGAACAATTTTATTCTGACCTTAAAAAGAGCGATATCCGTTTAGATCAAGATACTGCGTTTTATTTTACGGACAGCGGGATTTCCATTGTATTTCAGCAGTATGATATCGGGCCGTCTTCTTCCGGAAACCAGGAAATTAAGATTCCTTCTTCATTTTTATATTAGGCAGACATCTTTTTTAGGCAGGATTAACGTATCGAACTGAAGCAGGAGAGTGAGAAGGATGTCTGTCAAACCATCGAATCGATGGATTAACATCGTAATCTTTATTAGTATTTTCATAGTGTTGGCGGGGTGCTCTTCCAATAAGGCGGCAGGCCATGCAGAGGCCAAAAAACAAGAAAAGGGCAGCGGCCGATCCGGCATCGGGGTCGAATCTTTGGTCAGCGACAGCGAACAAGAGAGGTATGCTGTCCATTACCCGGTTTTTCATATAAAAGAAATCGATGACAGGTTAAAAAAATACGTCGACGGAGAACTGAACCGTTTTAAGAAAGAAAACGAACAAGCGCGCGCCCGTAAAGAAAGCGGGCCGTTTGAATTAAATATCAAGTATAAGGTTGCCTATTATTCAAAGCAGGCTGCTGCGGTTGTTTTAACCGAATACATAGAAACCGGCGGAGTGGGAAAGACGTCGATCAAAACGTTCAATGCCGATTTGAAGCACAAAAAAATGCTTGACCTGGACGATCTTTTTGTGAAAAACTCCGATTTTCTGTACAGGATCGCAAACATTTCTTATGAACAATTAAAACGCAAAAATCCTAACGCAGACGCCGACCTGTTAAGGGAGGGAACAAGCCCTCTTGAAAAGAACTTCAGCCGCTTCGCCCTTCTTGAAGACGAGATCGAATTTTATTTTGAGAAAGGGCAGACAGGCTTGGAGCAGTCCGTCAAAATCGAAAAAGACGAATTAAAAGATATTTTGCGAGATCAATATAAAAGCATGATAAAAAATAAGACGGCGCAGGAAAAGCCGAAGCATAAAGGCGCCGTTCCGATTCCGAAGGAAAAAATCCGCGTGAATCCGAATGACAAATTCATCGCGTTGACGTTTGACGACGGTCCGAACCCCGCTCCGACAAATAAAATCCTTGACGCGTTAAAAAAATACGACGGCCATGCGACTTTCTTCGTCTTGGGAAGCAGAGCCCAATATTACCCGGAAACGATCAAAAGGATGCTGAAGGAAGGAAATGAAGTCGGCAACCATTCCTGGGACCATCCATTGCTCACAAGGCTTTCAAAGGAAAGGGCATATAAGGAAATTAATGATACTCAGACCATCATTGAGAAAATCAGCGGCCATTTTCCGACACACTTAAGGCCTCCATACGGCGGCATAAACGATTCCGTCCGCGGGCTCACGAATTTAAAAATCGCTTTATGGGACGTGGATCCGGAAGACTGGAAATATAAAAACAAAGATTACATCGTCAATCATGTCATGAGCCGTGCAGGGGACGGAAAAGTCATTTTGATGCACGATATTTACGCTACATCCGCCAGCGCGGCCGAGGAGATTATCAAACGGTTAACAAAGCAAGGCTATAAACTGGTTACGGTAACACAGCTTGAAGAGATTCAAAAACAAAGAGGGCATTAAGACTGCGGAGAAAGTGTTCAATCGAATGCTTTCTCCATATTTTTATCCCGTGGGAATTATAGGAAAAATGATATTTGTCTAAAAATTCTCTCTATTATATGATGATCAATGATCATGAAGAAAGGGGAGAGGAAAATGGTTTTCAAGCGCAAGCTTTTATGCTGCGTGCTGCTGCTTTTCATTATGCTGCCGGCATCGAAAACGGATGCAGCAAGTCTGAACGGCACGCTGATGCAGTATTTCGAATGGAATCTGCCCAATGACGGACAACATTGGAAGCGTTTGCAAAATGATGCGGGATATTTATCGGACATCGGAATAACGGCGGTATGGATTCCGCCGGCCTACAAGGGGACGAGCCAATCTGACGTTGGATACGGTCCGTATGATTTGTACGATTTGGGAGAGTTTGATCAAAAAGGGACGGTGCGGACGAAATACGGGACAAAAACGGAGCTTCAGTCAGCGATCGGTTCGCTTCATTCCGAGAGCATCCAAGTGTATGGCGATGTTGTCCTTAACCACAAGGCGGGTGCCGATCAAGCGGAGGACGTAACCGCGGTTGAAGTGAACCAGGGCGACCGGAATCAGGAAACATCCGGAGAGTATCCAATCAAAGCGTGGACGCGATTCGATTTCCCCGGGCGCGGCAGCACTTACAGCGATTTTAAGTGGCGCTGGCATCATTTCGACGGAACCGATTGGGACGAGTCCAGAAAGCTGAACCGCATCTATAAGTTTCAAGGGAAGGCCTGGGATTGGGAAGTATCAAGCGAAAACGGCAACTACGATTATTTGATGTATGCGGATGTTGATTATGATCATCCCGATGTTGCGGCGGAAATGAAACGATGGGGAACCTGGTATGCAAACGAGCTGCAGTTGGACGGCTTTCGTCTCGATGCCGTCAAACATATTAAATTTTCGTTTTTGCGCGATTGGGTGGATGCTGTCAGGCAAACAACAGGCAAGGAAATGTTCACGGTGGCCGAGTATTGGCAAAATCATCTTGGCGAACTCGAAAACTACTTGAATAAAACAAACTTTAATCATTCCGTTTTCGATGTGCCGCTCCACTATAATTTGCATGCCGCATCTTCGCAGGGCGGCGGTTATGATATGAGACAGTTGCTGAACGGAACGGTCGTTTCCAAACATCCTTTGAAAGCGGTTACATTTGTCGACAATCATGATACACAGCCGGGACAATCGCTCGAGTCTACGGTACAAACGTGGTTTAAGCCGCTCGCTTATGCGTTTATTTTGACAAGGGAAGCCGGCTACCCGCAGGTTTTCTATGGGGATGTGTACGGGACGAAAGGCTCGTCATCGCGGGAAATTCCCCCGCTCAAAAGTAAAATAGAGCCGATTTTAAAGGCGCGCAAACACTATGCATACGGAAAGCAGCACGATTATTTCGATCATCACGATATCGCCGGCTGGACGAGGGAAGGCGATCCATCTGTCGATCGATCAGGTTTGGCGGCTTTAATCACAGACGGTCCGGGCGGATCAAAGTGGATGTATGCAGGCCGGCAAAATGCCGGAGAGACATGGTATGACATCACCGGGAACCGCTCAGATTCCGTTACCATTAATTCGGACGGCTGGGGGCAGTTTCATGTGAACGGCGGCTCGGTTTCGATTTATGTTCAGAGGTGATAAGGTCAGGCAGCAGATTTCCTGTAGGAAATCTGCTTTTTTATTTCTTCGCTTTGATTACGTAATATAATACATTTTAACAAATTGTCTTCAGTTCCGGGCAGTTTGAATAAGCGCATGTGAGGCGGGATGAAAAATGGCAACGTTGTCAGATGTAGCAAAAAAAGCAAATGTGTCGAAAATGACGGTATCGCGGGTGATCAATCATCCTGAGACGGTGACGGACGAGCTGAAGAAGCTGGTTCATTCTGCGATGGAAGAGCTGAATTATATTCCTAACTATGCGGCAAGAGCGCTCGTTCAAAACAGAACACAGGTTGTGAAGCTGCTCATCCTTGAGGAAATGGATACGACAGAACCTTATTATATGAACCTGTTGACCGGGATCAGCCGGGAGCTGGATCGCCATCATTATGCATTGCAGCTTGTGACAAGGAAATCTCTCAATATCGGCCAATGCGACGGGATTATTGCGACGGGCTTAAGAAAAGTTGATTTTGAAGGAGTGATCAAGGCTTTTGAAAAGCCGGTTGTCGTTTTTGGGCAAAACGAAATGGGCTATGATTTTATCGATGTGAACAACGAAAAAGGCGTTTATATGGCAACCCGCCACGTCATGGGCCTCGGAAACAGGAATGTCGTCTTTTTTGGGATCGATTTGGATGAGCCCTTTGAACGCTCGAGGGAAAAAGGATATCTTCAGGCGATGAATGAAGGATTGAAAGAAGCAAGGATGTTCCGAATGGAAAACAGCTCAAAAAAAAGCGAATGTCTGGCGAAAGAGCTGCTGGCATCTCTGGAGGGGCCGGCTGCGTTTGTCTGCGCTTCCGACCGCATTGCGCTCGGCGTCATCCGTGCGGCCCAGTCTCTGGGGAAGAGAATTCCCGAAGATACGGCAGTCACCGGATATGACGGCGTTTTTCTCGACCGCATTTCATCGCCCCGCTTGACAACGGTCAGACAGCCCGTCGTTGAAATGGGAGAAGCATGTGCAAAAACGCTGCTGAAAAAAATAAATGAAGGCGGAGCCCCTCAAGGGAATCGATTTTTTGAGCCGGAGCTGATCGTGCGGGAATCGACTCTGTAAGAGCATGATTCTGTTACCGTTAACAGGATGAAAAAGATTGTTCCTCTGATTACGGCATGATAATTTCAACGTGTGGCCGGTCAGCATAAATCAAATGCAAAGGAGGAAAACGAATGGAATATGCAGCAATACATCATCAGCCTTTCAGCTCTTATGCCTATCCTTATGACGGGAGGACACTGCATATCAAGATCCGCACGAAAAAAGGCGATGCCGATGAAGTCCGGTTGATTTGGGGCGATCCTTACGAGTACGCGGCAGAAGAGGATACGAAGGCCGGCAGGTGGCTGAGGACAGAGCAGCAGATGAAAAAAATCGCCGTAACAGAAGCGCATGATTATTGGTTTATTGAAGTGGTGCCGCCGCATAGACGGCTGCAATACGCTTTTGCTTTAAGAGGCGCCGGTCAGGAGGATATTTTTTACGGAAGCTCGGGCGCCTGTCCGTATAACGAAAAAACGCTGGCGGCGATTCACCATTATTTTAAATTTCCGTTTGTTCATGAAATTGATGCGTTTCAAGCACCTGAATGGGTCAAATCAACGATTTGGTATCAAATTTTTCCGGAGCGTTTTGCAAACGGCAGAGAAGACTTGTCACCGGAAAATGCTTTGCCTTGGGGAAGCAAGGACCCGGGCGTACACGATTTTTTCGGCGGGGATTTGCAGGGGATCATCGACAATCTTGATTATTTGGAGGACTTGGGGGTTAACGGAATCTATTTGACGCCGATCTTTTCCGCGCCCTCCAACCATAAATACGACACATTGGATTACTATTCCATCGATCCGCATTTCGGCGATCCGGAGCTTTTCCGTACGTTGGTCGATGAGCTTCACGGCCGGGGGATGAGAATCATGCTTGATGCCGTTTTCAATCATATCGGCAGCGCTTCGCCGCAGTGGCAGGACGTCGTGAAAAACGGCGAACGATCACGCTATAAAGACTGGTTCCACATTCATTCTTTTCCCGTCGAAGAAGGCCGTTATGATACGTTTGCGTTTACGCCCGACATGCCGAAGCTCAATACCGCCAATCCGGATGTTCAGTCGTATTTGCTTGATATTGCGCTGTACTGGATCCGCGAATTTGACATTGACGGCTGGCGTTTAGACGTGGCAAATGAAGTCGATCACGCTTTTTGGAAGAGATTCAGGCAAGCCGTATCTGCCGAAAAGCCGGACGTGTATATTTTGGGGGAAATCTGGCATTCAGCCGAACCTTGGCTTAGAGGAGACGAATTTCATGCGGTAATGAATTATCCGTTTACAGAGCCGATGATACAGTATTTTGCGGACCGGGCGATTCTTCCATCGGAAATGGCACACCGTATAAACGCGCATTTGATGAACGGGATGCAGCAGGTCAATGAAGCGATGTTTAATTTGCTCGACAGCCACGATACAGGACGGATTTTGACCAGGTGCCGCCATGATGAGAAAAAGGTGCGGTCTTTATTGGCCTTTATGTTTGCCCAGACAGGTTCTCCGTGCATCTATTACGGGACGGAAATCGGGCTTGACGGCGGACATGATCCGTTGTGCCGGAAGTGCATGGTGTGGGAAGAAGACAAGCAAAACAAAGAAATGCTTGCGTTTATGAAGCGGCTGATCGCATTGCGCAAACGGGAGAATGCGTTATTCACTTATGGGCGCCTCGAGTGGAACGTGCTGGATGATCAGCGCGGCTTTATCAGCTTTTCGCGGGTCGGCGGCGGCAAAAAACTGATCTTTTTCTTTCATCAAGGGAGCGAAGTCCGCCGCATCAGTTTGCAGGATGAGGTCGAAGAGCATCGGAAATTATACGATGCGTGGACAGAAAAGCGGCTTCATCATACAGATGTGATTGACATTCATCCGGGGGAATTTTTTATTTTGGGCGCAGTGTAATTCTGTTACCGGTAACAATCCGAAAGTTGTTGTAACCGCTTTCTATCGAGGATTACAATGATGACAGATTCTTGATAGAAGGGGGAAAAAAGATGGCACATGTAAAAAAAGGTTTGGCATTATTGTTTGCGTCAGTCCTTGTCTTCACTCTTTCGGCTTGTTCAGGTTCGAAGGATGCGGCGGGGTCTGACGGAAAAAAAGTGCTGACCGTGTCCGTTGAAGAAACGTATAAGGATTACGTCGAAAGCATCAAAGCGGATTTTGAAAAAGAGAACAATGCAACAATAAAAATTGTGGAAAAACCGATGTTTGATCAGTTGGAAGCGCTTCCTCTCGACGGTCCTGCAGGCAATGCGCCTGATGTCATGCTTGCCGCATACGACCGCATCGGCGGCTTGGGCCAGCAGGGGCATCTGCTTGACATCGAACCGTCTGATACAAAAAGCTTCGGCGATAAAGAAATGCGGCAGGTGACCATTGACGGCAAAGTCTACGGGATGCCTTTAGTCATCGAAACACTCGTCTTATATTACAACAAAGATCTGCTGAAAGCTCCGCCAAAAACGTTTCAAGACCTTGAGGATTTAACGAAAGACCCGCGGTTTTCCTTTTCTTCTGAAAAAGGAAAATCAACCGCATTTTTGGCAAAATGGACCGATTTTTACATGTCATACGGTTTGCTGGCCGGTTACGGCGGCTATGTATTCGGCAAAGACGGCACAGATTCCGAAGACATCGGGCTCAACAGCAAAGGAGCTGTAGAAGCGGTGGAATATGCGGGAAAATGGTTTAACGAATATTGGCCGAAAGGGATGCAGGACAACTCAAGCGCCGACGATTTTATTCAGCAAACGTTTATGGACGGCAAAGCAGCGGCTGTGATAGGAGGGCCTTGGTCTGCTTCAAATTATAAGGAGGCCAAGCTGAACTACGGAGCAGCCAAAATACCGGCATTGCCGAATGGAAAAGAGTACGCCCCGTTTGCCGGCGGTAAAGGCTGGGCGGCATCTAAATATACAAAAGAACCAGAACTCGCGGAAAAATGGCTTGAATATGCGGCAAACGATCAAAATGCTTACCGTTTTTATGATCAGACAAACGAAGTCCCGGCCAACTTGGCTGCAAGGAAAAAGGCGGACAAGCAAAAGGACGAGCTGACGTCAGCGGTTATTAAACAATATGAGACCGCAACTCCGACCCCGAATATTCCGGAAATGGCCGAAGTATGGACAGGCGCGGAAAGTTTGATTTTTGATGCGCCATCAGGAAAAAAATCAGCACAGCAATCAGCGGATGATGCTGCAGGTGTCATCAAAGAAAATATTAAGGAAAAGTATACGAAATAAAACGGCGGGTTAGCGTCCGGAAGAAAAAGAGGGCGGAAAACATGAACAAAGACCAAACACTTGCAAAACAGCACCGAAAAGCGGTGCTTTTATCGATCATTCCAGGGGCCGGGCAGATCGCGAACCGTCAGTTTTCAAAAGGGATTCTTTTTCTCGTCATCACAGGATTGTTTGCTTGTGAATTAGGCGTTTTCGGCATTCGCGCGCTGACGGGCTTGATCACTTTGGGAAGCGCTCCCGGAGAAGATCACTCGCTGTTTCTGCTGATAGAAGGCACGCTGCAATTGATTATAACGCTGATGTTTTTGATGTTCTGGGCCTTTGCGATTTACGATGCACAGAAGACCGCCGGGATGAAAGCGGCGGGCCTGAAGATTAACAGGACGGCCGGGGATATGATCAAAAATGCGTGGGATAAAGGGTTTCCGTATTTATTAACGCTGCCGGCATACATCATGATGATATTTGTCATTATTTTCCCAGTCATGGTGACGCTGTTTATCGCTTTTACAAACTACGATTTTTATCATATTCCGCCCGGCAGGCTCATCGACTGGGTCGGCTTCAAAAATTTCTTGAATATTTTTTTCCTCGGCTCCTACCGGGGGACTTTTGCCGGGGTACTGGGCTGGACGGTCGTCTGGACGATCTGTGCGACAACGCTGCAAATCGTTCTTGGCATCGCGACGGCGCTTATCGTCAATCAGGACTTTATTAAAGGGAAACGGACCTTTCGGATGATTTTCCTTCTGCCGTGGGCGGTTCCGGCTTTTATTACGATTATGAGCTTTGCCAACATCTTCAACGACAGCGCAGGGGCCATGAACACGCAGGTGATTCCGTTGTTGAATCATCTGCCGTTTTTGGAGCTGCCCGCGATCCCGTGGAAGACCGATCCGTTCTGGACGAAGGCGGCTCTGATTATGATTCAGACGTGGCTCGGTTTTCCGTATATTTATGTCATGGTGACGGGCGTACTTCAGGCGATTCCGGGCGAGTTGTACGAAGCGGCAAAGATTGACGGGGCGACTTTTATTCAGCGTTTTCGGCATATCACATTGCCGATGATTTTATTTGCGACAGCACCCGTAATGATCACCCAGTATACCTTCAACTTTAATAATTTCTCGATCATCTACTTATTCAATGAGGGAGGACCGGGCAGCGCGGGAGCAGGCGCAGGGTCAACCGATATTTTAATTTCCTGGATCTATAAGCTCACGACAGGCACATCGCCGCAATATTCAGTCGCCGCTGCTGTCACGCTGTTGATTTCTTTCATTGTCATTGGTGTTTCCCTGATCGCTTTCAAGAAATCGAATGCGTTTGGCAATGAGGAGGTGATGTAGATGAAAGGGATGTTTGAAAACGTGCGGCGTGCAAGGACGCTGAATCAAATCTTTACCTATTTATTTTTGGTCCTTTTAAGCGTTGTGATTATCTATCCGCTGCTGATCACGGCCTCATCTGCATTTCGCGTCGGAAATGTCGCGGCTTTTCGGCTCGATGTTTCGGGCTCCTGGACATTAGATCATTTTAGGCGGTTGTTTGAAGAAACGCTTTATCTTCAATGGTACGGCAACACCCTTATCATCGCCGTGTCGGTCATGGTGCTGCAGGTTGCCGTCGTGACGATTGCCGGCTATGCGTACAGCCGCTATCGGTTTGCCGGCAGAAAAAAGAGCCTGGTCTTCTTTTTGATCATTCAAATGGTGCCGACGATGGCGGCGCTTACCGCTTTTTATGTCCTCGCCATGCTGATAGGAGCCCTTGATCAATACTGGTTTTTAACAGCGATTTATATCGGCGGCGGGATTCCGATGAACACATGGCTGATGAAAGGCTATTTTGATACCGTACCGAGAGAAATCGATGAAGCGGCGCGGATCGACGGAGCGGGGCATCTCAGGATCTTCGCCTCGGTTGTGCTGCCGCTGGTCAAACCGATGCTTGCGGTGCAGGCGCTCTGGGCGTTTATGGGGCCATTCGGGGACTATTTGCTGGCAAAGTTTCTGCTTCGTTCGCCGGAAAGAATGACCATAGCCGTCGGCTTGCAGTCGTTCATATCGAACCCGCAGCAGCAAAAAGTCGCACTGTTTGCAGCCGGAGCGATCCTTGCCGCACTGCCGATCTGCGTCTTGTTCTTTTTTCTGCAAAAAAACTTTGTGTCCGGTTTGACAACCGGCGGAACGAAGGGATAGATCAATGGAGAAACATGACCGCTTTATTATCCGCTTCCTTAAAGCGGCGGCATCCCCATCCGGCGCCTGCCGCTGCAGGAGAACATTCAGCTGGCTGCATATCTTGTTTCTCTTCAGCTTTTTGACGGCTTGCCTGATGGCGCCGTTCGCCATTTCGTTTGCGAAGCTCGAGCGTATCAATGTCAGGCCTTTTTTGCCGTCAGCAATCCAAGATGTCAATGACCGCTTTGCCGAACGGCTAAAGGGTTATCAATTGAAAAACGGAAAGCTGACAGGAGGGGAAACCGGCTTTTATGAGGTGGAGGGACGGACATTGCTGGCGGTCGATCTGAAGCATCGGTTTAAGACAAGCGGTGAAAACGGGCATCTTCACATTAAAGGCTATGATAACGCGATCATCTTCCAGCCTGATCGCCTGATCATCAGCGATCAAAACGGCACCGGGTTTTCCGTCCGTTATGGCAAAAGGGATGTGAAAGATATGAATCTGTACGATTTGGAGAATATGATCGGCGAATTGTGGCTTGCCCAGTATAAGCCGATGATCATGCTGCTGGCATTTTCGGCGATTTTGATAAGCCGGTTGTTATTAACGGGTATTCTTGCCGGGGGTTTATGGATCACAAAACGATCAAAAATGACCGGTATTGCGTCATTCAAAGAAGCAGCCGCTCTAGCTGTGAGCTGTTCAGCCATTCCGGTATTTGCCGCAGCTTTAGCCGGCCTGATTCATTTTGACTTTATCACCGTGCTGTTGATCGATACGTGCGGCGTCATCTTGATGATCTCGCTTGCATGCGGACGCTTGTGGAAAACCCGAAATCTACACTCAGGAGGAAACCATGGCAATTCAGCGGCTATTTGAGATTGACGAATGGAAAATCAAGACAAACACATTTCAAAAGGAACATAAACGGCTCCAGGAAAGCTTGACATCTATCGCCAACGGCTATATGGGAATCAGGGGGAACTTTGAAGAAAGTTATTCAGGAGACAGCCATCAAGGCACATATATTGCAGGGGTGTGGTTTCCTGACAAAACGCGCGTCGGATGGTGGAAAAACGGCTATCCGGAATATTTCGGGAAAGTGATCAATGCGATGAATTTTATCGGCATAGACGTATATATAGACGGGGAAAAAATCGATCTCTATCAACACCCGGTCGAATCGTTTGCATTAGAACTCGATATGAAGGAAGGGATACTGCGGAGAAGCGCGGTCGTCAGCATCCGGGATAAAACTGTCAAAATCGGGTCTGAGCGGTTCTTGAGCCTTGCCGTAAAAGAGCTTTGTGCGATTCATTATGAAGCAGAGTGCCTGACCGATGAAGCTGTTATCACGCTTGTGCCTTACCTTGACGGAAACGTCGCAAATGAAGATGCCAACTACCAGGAACGGTTTTGGCAGGAAGCAGCGAAAGGGGCAGATTCCCACCGCGGCCATTTGGTAACAAAAACGATCGACAATCCGTTTGGCACGCCGCGTTTTACCGTTTCCGCCGCGATGGCAAACGTGACAAAAGGCTTTGTCAGCGAAAGCTGTAAAACGGCCGGCATGTATGCGGAGAATCGCTATAGGTATGAAACGAAGCCGGGAACGAAAGCTTCTTTAACAAAATTCGTCGCCGTGACGACTTCCCGCGATTTTCCGGAAGCAGAGCTTTTGTCAAAAGGCAGGGAGCTCTTGGCGGATATTGTTGACGGGGGCTATGAAGAAGCAAGGCGGAGGCATATCGATCAATGGAAGGAAAGGTGGGAAAAAGCGGATATCGAAATTAAAGGAGATGATGAACTCCAGCAAGGAATCCGCTACAACATCTTTCAATTATTCTCGACATACTACGGGGATGATTCGCGGCTGAATATCGGGCCAAAAGGATTTACCGGCGAAAAATACGGAGGAGCCGCGTATTGGGATACCGAGGCATATGCCGTCCCGATGTATTTGGCCACAGCCGATCCGGAGGTGACAAAAAACCTGCTGCTGTACCGCTATCACCATTTGGAGGCTGCCAAGCGAAACGCCGCCAAATTGGGGATGAAAGGGGCTCTTTACCCGATGGTGACCTTCATCGGCGACGAATGCCACAACGAATGGGAGATCACCTTTGAAGAAATTCACCGCAACGGCGCGATTTGCTACGCAATCTACAATTATATCAATTATACGGGCGACAAGGACTATATGAAAGAATACGGGATAAACGTTCTCGTGGAAGTAAGCAGATTTTGGGCCGACCGCGTCCATTTTTCGAAACGAAAAAATAAATATATGATTCACGGCGTCACAGGGCCGAACGAATACGAAAACAATGTCAACAACAACTGGTATACCAATTTGATTGCAGCCTGGACGCTTGAGTATACGCTTGAAAATCTGGCCGGCCTTCCGGCGGAAAAACATAGACAGCTAAAGGTGCGGGAAGATGAAATCGAGACATGGAAGGATATTATCGAGCGGATGTACTATCCGTACAGCGAAGAATTAAACATTTTCGTCCAGCATGATACGTTTTTGGATAAAGAGCTGCAGACGGCGGATGATTTGAATCCGGATGAACGGCCGCTTTATCAGCATTGGTCATGGGACAAAATTCTCCGCTCCAGTTTTATTAAGCAGGCCGATGTTCTTCAGGGAATGTACCTTTTGAATCACCGCTTTACATTGGAAGAAAAACGGCGCAACTTTGAGTTTTACGAACCGATGACCGTCCATGAGTCAAGCCTTTCCCCTTCTGTTCACGCAGTGCTCGCAGCCGAACTGCAAATGGAGAAAAAAGCGCTTGAACTCTATAAACGGACAGCCCGCCTTGATCTTGACAATTACAATCATGACACAGAAGAAGGGCTTCACATCACATCGATGACGGGAAGCTGGCTCGTCATCGTCCAAGGGTTTGCCGGCATGCGCGTAGCGAATGAGACGCTCTCATTTGCCCCGTTTTTGCCGGAAGAATGGAACGGGTACTCGTTTAAAATCAATTACCGCAACCGGCTGATCCGGGTTGCAGTAGCGGAAGAACGCGTCGTTTTTGACCTGTTAAAAGGGGACCCTCTGCAGATGACGGTTTATCAGAAGCCGATTCTTTTGAACGGACGATATGAAGGGAGGACGCCTGATGAGAGAATGGTGGAAGGAAGCTGTCATTTACCAAATTTACCCGCGCAGTTTCTATGACTCAAACGGAGACGGATTCGGAGATTTGCAGGGAATCATTCAAAAGCTGGATTATATCAAAACCCTGGGGGCGGATGTGATCTGGCTGAGCCCGGTGTTTGATTCTCCGCAGGATGACAACGGCTATGACATTCGCGACTACCGGCGCATATACGAAAAGTTCGGGACGAACGAAGACATGTTTCAGCTCATCGATGAAGTGCATAAGCGCGGCATGAAAATCATCATGGACCTCGTCGTCAATCATACGTCTGATGAGCATGCCTGGTTTGCCGAAAGCCGCAAGTCCAAGGACAATCCGTACCGCGATTATTATTTTTGGAGAGATCCCAAACCGGACGGCTCAGAGCCCAACAATTGGGGATCGATCTTCTCAGGATCGGCGTGGACGTTCGATGAGCAGACGGGCCAGTATTATTTGCACTACTTTTCGAAAAAACAGCCTGATCTAAATTGGGAAAACGAAGACGTCCGCCGGGAAGTGTATGATCTCATGAGGTTTTGGATGGATAAAGGCGTCGACGGCTGGCGGATGGATGTGATCGGCTCGATATCCAAATACACCGATTTTCCCAGCTATGAAACAAATGACAGCAGCAGGTACATCGTCGGCCGCTATCATTCAAACGGCCCCCGCCTTCATGAGTTTATTCAGGAGATGAATCGTGAAGTGCTGTCCCGTTACGACTGTATGACCGTCGGTGAAGCAAACGGCTCTGATATTGAAGATGCGAAAAAGTATACGGACGCTGACAGGCAGGAGCTGAATATGATCTTTACCTTTGAGCATATGGATATTGATACAGAGAGTCATTCGCCTAATGGAAAATGGCAGATCAAGCCGTTTGATCCCATTGCATTAAAAAAGACGCTGACCCGCTGGCAGACCGCGTTAATGGATGTCGGCTGGAACACCCTGTATTTTGAAAATCATGATCAGCCCAGAGTGATTTCCCGCTGGGGCAATGATGGCATCTTGCGAAAACAGTGCGCCAAAGCTTTTGCCACGGTCCTTCACGGCATGAAAGGTACGCCGTTTATCTACCAGGGAGAAGAGATCGGCATGGTCAACGGCGATTTTTCGCTTGATATGTATGATGATCTCGAAATAAAAAACGCGTATCAGGAACTGGTCGTTGAAAATCAAACGATGTCAGAAGAAGGGTTTTTAAAAGCCGCGGCGAAAAAAGGAAGGGATCATGCAAGAACGCCGATGCAATGGGATGACAAAAGGCATGCGGGATTCACGGACGGCGAGCCGTGGCTGACCGTCAACCCCCGCTATAAAGAGATCAATGTGAAAGAGTCGTTGGCTGACCAAGATTCGATTTTCTATTATTATCAAAAGCTCATTCGGCTGCGGAAACAGCACAAGGTGATCGTATATGGGGATTATCGGCTGATCCTTGAGGATGATCCGCAAATATTTTCCTATATTCGCGAATATGAAGGGGAAAAGCTGTTGGTCGCCGTCAATTTGTCGGAAGAAAAGGCAATGTTTGAAGCGCCGAAGGAACTCCTTGATGAGCCGTGGAAAATGATTTTATCAAATTATTCGCGGGACTTGGCCGGCATGCACGATATGTGCCTGCAGCCCTATGAGGCTTTTATGTACATTACATCGAAGGAAACGCGATCATGAAAGCCGTCATATTCGATTTGGACGGCGTGATCACGGATACGGCGGAATATCATTTTCTCGCCTGGAAGCGTTTAGCGGAACAACTGCATATTCCATTTGACCGCAGTTTTAACGAAAGTTTGAAAGGGATCGGCAGACAGCAATCGCTTGACAACATCCTCACACGCGGCGGTGCAGCGTCTACGTTTTCGACAGCGGAAAAGCAGGCTCTCATGCGCCAAAAAAATCAATATTACCAAAAGCTGATCGAAAATCTTGCGCCGGGGGACCTATTGCCGGGAATCGAGAAGCTTCTTAGCGAGCTGAAAGGTGAACATATCCAAATCGCTTTAGCTTCTTCCAGCCGTAATGCCCCTGCCATTTTAAAACGCTTGGGGATCTCCGGCGATTTTCAAGCCGTCGTGGACCCGGATACGATCGAAAAGGGAAAACCCGCTCCCGACATCTTTTTAACAGCCGCTGGGCTTCTCGGCGTCTCCCCGGCAGAATGTGCGGCGATAGAAGATGCTGAAGCGGGGATCGCCGCGATCAAATCAGCGGGAATGTTCGCGGTCGGGGTCGGTGATGAACGATCCATGCACGCTGCTGATCTGATCGTCAGCCGGACGTCGCAATTATCGTTTCATTTGCTGTATAGCGGGTGGAAACGCCAGCAACAGAAAGGAGCTAATCGCGCGTGAATCTGAAAAGATTCAGCTCTCCGGAAGAGTTTTTAAAAACGGTTGAACATAAGCTGTTAGAGAATGAAGCGGTCAACAATTTGCCGATCGGCATCCTTTACGGTTTGAAACGGCGGCCGGATGTTGACGCCGTTTTGCTGACGGCGGAAAACGGTGAATTTGATGAATAAGCAAAAAGCTGATGTTCATCAGCTTTTTGCTATTTTCTGATCAGCCGTTTATGAACCACTTTGATGCGATCTCCTTTGTGCACGCTGTCATATTGCTTTTTCGAAACGAGAACGGCTTTTTCGCCGCCGTGTTTTCCACTATGATGAGCCAGTACCTTTTTTCTCTTGGCTGTATGATGTCTTTCTCTCTTATCCCGACAGTTTGCAGCATGCTTTTTTGTTCAGCGGAAAACCCTTTTGAATGGGAAACCATCCAATACGGAAAGTAATAATTGAAGAAAGCCGCCCCTGCGGGATTTTGATCGATCGTGTGCTTCATGCTTCCTTTATACAGCGCAGTTGCGGGCAGCGTTTTTTGCAGGCTGTTTCTG
Organism: Bacillus sp. JJ675; assembly: GCF_036963165.1. NCBI lineage: Bacteria > Bacillati > Bacillota > Bacilli > Caryophanales > Bacillaceae > Bacillus > Bacillus sp. JJ675. The sequence goes on from NZ_JBALMR010000009.1 coordinate 91,820, forward strand.
AGAGCTGTCCCCCCGTTTTTAGACGACCTTTTCAGCAGATAGCCCTTGCTTGCGGCTTGTTTCATATAGGTGCGGGCGCTTTTATGAACAGAGCCCGCCCGGCTTTTTGAAGAGGAGCTGTGTGCCGCTGTGCTCGAAGATTTTGACGGGCTGTTGCCGCTTGCGGCCTCCGCCTGATCGGCCCCTGAAAACATGGCCAACATGAGACCCGCGATCAGCATCCGGAAATACTTCATCATTTACCATCACCGCTTTTTTGTTCTACCTTATCCTTCACTACGCCTTCAAGGGGCTCCTGGTCGTACTTCATATACGGCGGCCTGTAGATGAATGCTTTATCATCGCGGATCTTCATATACGGCTGCTCGATATCTTCAACATTTTCAACGTATTTTTTAAACGTTTTCGTTTTTTGTTTGCCGTTTTCCATATAGGAGACTTTCATTTCCGGGGCGCTGTCTGATTCGCTGTCGTTCACATAGTCAAACCAGACGAGGTCGTATTTTTTTATGGACTTGTCCTGGTTTACTTCCCTTGAACGCTCCTCGTTGCTGTCGTCGCATCCCGATATGAAAAGGGAAGCGACTGAGATGACCAAACTGAATAAAATAACTCTCGATTTTGTCATTTTTACCATCCTGTCTATCTATTTTTCTCTTTTTATACGATCAAAACTCATATGAGTGTCAATTTTTATATCGGACTTTTCAGTGCAAAGTATATGTAATATTTGCCGTTCAAACGTAATCAAACTGTAAAAGAGCTTGTCTCTGAAACAAGGTATAATCTGAATGTCAGAAAAAAACCCCATTCACGGAGGATATCTTTATTATGAAGAAAATACTCTTTTCATTTTTTGTTTTAGCGGCCAGTTTACTAGTTGCATTCAATTTTGGCGGTGAAGCGAGCGCTAAGACAAAAAAAGTCAGCGGCTATATTACATGGTATAATGGAGTCGGAAAAATCGGCGCTGACGGCAAAAGGCTGGGCCATTGGGATTGTGCTACAAAAATGGGCTTCGATGTTCCGAGAAAAGGAACGAAAATAAGAGCATATTCAAAAGCGAAACCGAAGAAAGCCATCACGGTATATAAATACGATGTCGGCAGACTTCCGGGCGCTGTTTTGGATGTAAGCCCAAAAGCCTTTAGAGCTTTAGGATATTCAACAAGCAAAGGCAAAGTTGCCGGACACTATACATACAAAAAATAAACAAACGGAAGCAAGAAAACAGGTTTTCTTGCTTCTTTATATTGGCGGAGAGTAAAATATGAAAAAAATTATTACGATCATTGTAGCGGCGGCAATCGTGCTGGCTGCCGGTATTTTTGCAGTCATCCATTTTTCGGCTCCGAAAAAGGAGCAAACACAGTCTGATCGTCCGGACCTACTCGTATCGATGACAGACCAAAAGCTAATGACCTCTTATTATAAAAATAACAAAGTGCTGTACAAGGAAAAAATGACGGACTATCCTGCGTCCGCATTGGACCGGAAACACAATATCCTGTATTATACGAACACGGACGAAAGCGGCGTCAAGCGCCTGATCAAGCTTGAGTTGAAAACAGGCAAAAAAACGACGCTGTATTCCGGTAAGGAGTACGTCGACGAGCTAAGCTTGTCCAAAGACGGCTCAAAGCTGTTCATGCGTTATAATCAGCCGGAAGAACGAAATTTTCATCTTGCGTCCTTTGATCTGAAAACGAAGTCCTTTACCGTGATCTATCCGAAGCTGAGTGACAAGGATGAGACCGTGAGTTTCTATCAATACGATCAAAACAGCGGCAAATCTGTCCTTCTGCATTATTCCGAGTCGGAAGACTATAAGAAAACCGATGAGGCGAACAGCAAGGGAATCGATCCGGAACCGACGAATATGCGCATTTCTTTAGCCGATGAGAAACACGAGAAGGAAATCAAAACGATCGCGAAATTTATCAATGACATTGCGATTTCGCCTGACGGAAAGACGATTGTCTTTACCGCGACAGATGCGGAAGGCGAAAAAACGGCGATCTGCGAGCTGGATCTCGAGACGAAAAAATACCAATCAATCATTGCAAACGGGCGCGATTTCACATTGATCGACTCAGCCGAGCCGCAGTTTTCAAAAGACGGGAAAACGATCTATTTCCTTGCTGAAGCAAAGGGAGCAAAGGTTTTGAAAGATGACGCGGGAAACGAAGCAAACGTGCGAACGATTTTCGCCTATGATAGGGATACAAAAAAAGTGAGCAAAGAATGGGAGCAATCAAACGGAATCATCAATGGTTTTACCGTTCTGAATTAAAGGCGGACATCAGCCGGCAGCGTCTGTTCCAGACAGCTTTGCCGGCTGATTTTTTGCGGAGGTATAAGTGTGTCCGTTTCCGGCGCCGGCTGACTGCTTTGTCCCTTATTTTTTTATAGACGGACGAATAAAAGCCCTTGAACTTCGGGGAAAAAAAGAGTTTGAGGCAGAGGCGGCGGGCTGCCCGGAATATGGACAGTCCGGAGCTTAATAGTATGGGAAAGGGTATAAAGAGGTCATCATTGAAAACGGGAAAACCGCTCTTCTAAACCTGCGGTACGACCTCATCGGCAATCCGTTCCCGCCGTAAAGCTGCTTTTCTTCCGTTACTTTTTCAGGCACGTAAACGGTTGCCTCCCGCCGGCCGGCGCTTTCGAGGATGCCGTGAACCGAACGCCCGTCCTTTAATTTCAGCACGACATGGTAATGCATATACTTGCGGCAAAGGTTGTGCAAAGATCTATCATGATCATGGGGCATTGAGGTCTGAACATCTTTGGGGACGCTCATGGCTGTTTCATCTCCTTTACCATCATAATATTCACCGATTGGATGATTGTTCCAAAGGACGACAAAAAGAAAAAGCCGATTATGCAGTGTCAATCGGCTTCATTCAAACATTCTTAGCACTTCTTTCTCCGGCATTTGAAGCGGTCATCGTCATCATCGGAAAAACACTTTCTTTTTCTGCATTTGAAGCGGTCGCGGTCTTCGCTGTCGCTGTGACTGTCACTGTCATTGCCATCATCGGAAGGACGGTTCTCCGGGGGATCAAGCGCCCTCCATCCGTTGTTCCGCCTGCGTTTGTAAGGATCATAATTGTCGTACTCATCGTAGTCGTACATGTTCACAATCACCCGCCTTTTATTGGTTATGATAATTTATTACAATGGCAATGTGTTTGCCTGTGCATTTATAATGGTTTTGTATGCTTCGTAAACACCTTAAAAAATTACAAAAAGAATGAAAGGAAATAACAGGATTTTCGTACCGGAAACGCTAATTTAAATATAAAGCATGAAAGATGCGGGACTGGTATGATATAAGAGAGGAAGTTCCCGCGTAACGCGCTGATAAAAAAACTGATATTGCAGATACAAAGGAGAGTAAAAATGAAGAATAATAGAAAAAAAGAGATTATCTCATGGATCAGGACGCTTCTTATTGCGGGGGCCATCGTTGCTGCCTGCCGCTATTTTCTGTTCACCCCGTCTACCGTTTTAGGAGACTCCATGTATCCGACATTGCAAAACGGAAATATGGTCATGGTCAGTAAGATCAGCGAGATTAACCGGTTCGATAAAATCATCTTTCATGCCCCGGATGCTGACGAAGACTATGTCAAAAGAGTCATCGGCCTGCCTGGGGATTCGATCGAGATGAAAAATGACGTTCTTTATGTTAACGGAAAAGCCTATGATGAGCCGTACTTAAAGCAAAACAAAAAGGAGCTGACAGGCGGTAAACTGTTAACGGACGATTTTACGCTGAAAGAATTAACGGGCGAATCAAAAGTGCCGAAAGACAGTTTATTCGTCATGGGAGATAACCGCCAAAACAGCAGAGACAGCCGTTATTTCGGATTTATTTCAAAATCGTCTGTCGTCGGAAAAGTTGAATTTCGCTATTTTCCATTCAATGAAATCGGCGGAATCGAATAAGGAAAGAAAAGACTTCTCATCATATATGGGAGGTCTTTTTTTGTGAGCAGGCTGTTTGAAGAGTCGTCTGCTAAAGTGAAATAATAGAAAAAACCGAGTCGAAAGGAGCTGGGGTCAAATGAAGGTGTTCATCGTCGGTGCAAATGGGCAGATAGGCAAACACTTGACCGGCATGTTAAAGGAAAGCAGCGAACATCAGGTGAGAGCGATGGTCAGAAGCGAAGAGCAGGCGGAGACGCTGGAGCGTTCGGGGATCGAGACAGCGCTTGCCAATTTAGAAGGTACTGTCCACGACATTGAGGAGGCTGCAAAAGGCTGTGATGCAATCGTCTTTACCGCCGGATCGGGCGGTAAAACGGGCGCTGATAAAACGCTGCTCGTCGATCTGGACGGTGCGGCAAAAACGATTGAAGCCGCCGAAAAAGCGGGGATTCAACGGTTTATCATGATAAGCACTTTGCAGGCCCATCACCGGGAGAATTGGAATGAAGCGATCAAGCCTTATTACGTTGCAAAGCATTATGCGGATAAAATACTGGAGAGAAGCAGCTTAACGTATACGATCATCCGTCCCGGAGGGCTTTTAAATGAACCGGGCACAGGAAAAATAAAAGCCGCGGAAAACCTGGAGCGCGGAACGATCCCGCGCGAAGACGTAGCCGCAACAGCCGCCGCCGCGCTTAGCGAAGAGCGCACATTCCGCCGGTCGTTTGATCTGCTTTCAGGAGAAACGGCCATCGCTGAAGCGATAAAAGCGATCTGATCAGGCCATGCCGGGAATCCATGATGAACGGGTTCCCGGCATTTAGAAAACAGGAATATAAATTTTCATTTTCATGTCATCAGGAAAACAGGAACGGCGAACGTCCGTCACCTCAAAATCCGGTCCTTCCCTTCTTTCGTAATTCGCATTTGGAAGCCATGTGCGATAGATGTATCTTCTTGTGTTTTGAACCAACTCAGTCCGGCCGTTTACCTCAAACATGGCATATGTTCCTCCGGGAATGTCAAGATGAACAAACGATTCCGGTATTGTTTCGGGCGGTTTCTGAACCGCTTCTCCGACGACGAATGAAAATCCGCCCTCATCCAGAAAGTTGCACGATATGCCGTATGACATATCAGGCGCTGCTTTGCCGGGGATCTGCATATAATATTCATTGGCTCCGAAATCATGATAGAATCCCGGAATGTCTGCAAAGTGCTTTTCGCCGTTTAGGTCGGTATGATACTCATAACCGACAATCAGCATGCTGTCGAGATGAATGATGTTCGGTCTGGGAATCGATTCGTCTTCATTGATGCTTGTCTTAAAATCGAGGAAATTGATTTCACGCTGATCATTCAGGGCGATGCTTGTCTTGCGGTATTTGCCCGGGGTGATCCCGAAACAATTCGCAAATGCACGGCTGAAAGCTTCCTGGGAGCCATATTGAAAATCAATGGCTATGTCCAGAATGGACCTGTCGGTTTCTTTCAGCAGTCCGGCCGCTTCAGACAGCCTTCTGCGGCGAATATACTCTTGTACAGAAAAACCGGAAATGGCTTGAAAAAGCCGTTGGAAATGAAATGGCGAAAAACATGCCTTCGACGCAATGTCGGTGATCTTTAATTCGTTTTGAAGGTTTTCTTCCATAAAACGAACCGCATGTTGAATTCTTTCGTAATCGTCCACTTTATCGCAGCCTTTCAAAGTTTTCTTGCCCTTATTGTACATGATTGAAGGCTCTATTTTTTGATCATTTGTGCTTTTTGAAAAATAAAAAGCCTCCTTTTGCGGGAGGCTTTTGTTATTGAGTATGAAAATCAGTGACTTCAAGAGGCCGCATCATATCATAATCTTCATGCTCCAGTATGTGGCAATGCCATACATACCTGCCGCTGTACGGGCTGAAGGTGGCGAGAATCCGCGTGACCGATCCAGGCGGAACTTTTACGGTATCTTTCATGCCTCTTTCGTTTGCAGCCGGAGCGACGGCAGGGCCTGTAAAAATCAGTTCTCCGTTTTGCTGAAAGCGCTCTGTATCAAACGGGCGGTGGTCGAGAATGAAAAATTGAATGAGGTGCAAATGAATCGGATGAATCGCTCTTCCTGCGTTGACGATCGACCAAATTTCGGTGCTGTCGCGCCTAGGTTTCTCAGTTACGGGATCGCTCCATCGCGTATTGTTCAGGAGCAGGACGGGCCTTCCGTATTGATCCTGCGACGCACCCAATGTCAATTTTCTGATGGCGTCGATTTTTTGTTTTTTGATAAACGGCCGCTTTCTTAATATGCTTGGAATTTTGCTCGTATCCTTTTGTTTTAATGGTTTTGTCACACGGAACTGCATGATATCGGCATCGGTTTCCGGATCTGCTTCTTCTCCGCCGCAGCCGATCCGGTTTTTCAATGTGATCGTTTGTCCTTCGGCATCCGAAAAATCGACGATGATGTCGAACCTTTCAGCCGGGGCGATCGTAAGCGACTGGACTTTTACCGGCCACTGGAGAAGGCCTCCGTCTGTTCCGATTTGATACATCGCATGGTCTGAATCGAAATACAGCTCAAATATTCTTGAATTTGAAGCGTTCAAAATCCGGAAACGGTATTTTCGCGGTTCGATTTCAGCATACGGCCACACCTTGCCATTCACTAAAATGGTATCCCCGCAAAATCCGGGAACGATCGACGGATTCGGCAGGTCGCGGGACGCGTTTTCAGGCTGCCGCGGGTAAAACAATGAACCGTCTTCATTAAGCGACTTATCCTGGATCAAAAGGGGGACCTCATATTCTCCTTTTGGTATGTTTAATGACTGTTCCTCCTTATCGCGGATAAAATATAAGCCGACAAGGCCCGCATATACATTCAGCCTCGTAATCGCCATGGCGTGGTCATGATACCAGAGAGCGCAAGCGTCCTGATGATTGGGGTATTCATACACCTCCCTTTCGAAAAACGGCCCCGTTTCTTTAAAATTCTTCGTATACCAGGCTTCCGGATAGCCGTCGCTGTCCGCCGGCGTATTTCCGCCGTGGAGATGGACGACCGTTTTCACTTCATGTTCTTCATGCCCGTCATGGTGAATCGTGTGGTCAATCGGGAGAAAGTGGTGGCGCGGCAGTTTATTCATCCATTTGACGGCGACCTTTTCGTTTTTTTTGACTTCAAACGTAGGCCCCGGATAGCTTTCGTTATAGCCGAAAAGCCTGGTAGGTTCAAGATCCCGGTGAAGCTTTTGATAAAACTCTTTCATCGTTACCTCATAATAGGTTTTTGTCTTGCTTTTTGTATGAGGTTTGATCACTTTTGGAATGGGCAGCGGGTCGACAAATTTTTCAAGCTTCATGTTTCACCTGTCCTCTATGTTCTGATAAATAGGTCAGTATATTATAAGACGGGACCTGTGTTTAGGTTCCTGCTGGGGAAAGAAATAGACGCAGGCGAAAAGAGCCTGAGTATTACGAAGAAATGAACAAGATGTTTCAAAACCATTAAATATCGTATTGAAAGCGGTTTTTAAGAGGGCGGAAGTGGAGTTTTCCCGTTTGGCGGTGTTACATTATGGGTAAGCTGAAAGCGGCTTGAAAGGAGATGTTTGGCTTGTGCCGAAAAGCATAGATTGGATCGATGTGTCAAAAGGGCTGGGAATTATTTTGGTCGTTTTAGGTCATACGCCGACGACCGATTGGCTGAAGACCTTCATTTTTTCTTTTCATATGCCGCTGTTTTTCTTTTTGTCAGGGCTTGTCTACCATGATGCGAATATGACCTTTCTTTCGTTCCTGTACAAAAAGGTGAAGACGCTCCTTCTGCCTTACTTCATATTTTCCGCCCTTGCCTATTTGTTTTGGTTTTTCGTCGAAAGGGATTTTACGTTCAGCGGCAGCTCGGACGTCGATCCGCTTGTTCCATTTAAAGGGATTTTCTATTCCATGCCTGATGATTATATGCTGACGCATAATCCGGCTCTCTGGTTTTTAACATGTCTGTTCGTTGTAGAAATGCTGTTTTTCGTAATGAGAAATTGGCTGAAGGCCCGGCATCTCGTATTTATCGTCGTGTTATGCGCCCTGCTAAGCTATTTCAATTATCAATATTTCGAAATCAAGCTTCCGTGGAATATCGAAGTGGCATTGACCGCCCTTTCCTTCTACACTGCCGGTTATTTTCTGAAACGCGATTTGCGGAACGTCAAGGATCGCAAGGCACTGCTGATCGCGGTGATTCTGTTTATTGCTGTCGGCTTTCTTCAAAGCCAGAATGTCAGGGTGGATATGAGAGCGAATGAGTACGGGAACATGGCGATCTTTTATATCACGTCATTTTTAGGGACGGCCGGCGTGATTTTTGCAAGCTTTAAGCTGCAGCATGCAGCGCCTCTTCAATTCCTCGGCAAAAATTCATTGGTTATCCTTGTCCTTCACTACCCGGTGATCCGGGCGTTAAAAGCCGTCGTTTATTACCTTATGAATGTTTCTCTTGATGAGACCTACGGTTCTGTCGTGTGGGGCGGCGTTTATACGGCTGCAACCTTGGTGATTATGGTTCCGTGCATTTTCATTTTGAACAGGTACCCGGTCTTGCTCGGAAGGAGAAGAAGATGCTGAATGAAAAGCTTTGCAGGAGATTTTGCTGCAAGGCTTTTGCCGTTATCTCCTTTATGAAAAAAAGAAATAATATTCAGAAAAGACGCGGAAGCCGTTTTGCTTTTATTCCGAGGGGCGGAAGCAATTTTTGGAAAACCTTGATGCGCCGGGTTTTATCAGGGATTGGCCGAATTGAAATATGTTTCCTCCGTTAAAAAATGTTCTATGGCGTCTATAATTCTGCAAGAAGTGAATCATGTTTCTATAGACTCACTCAAGTTTTGCTTTGTATGATTAAAAAGCGAATACACGGATGGGAAAGGAAGCTTTTTATGGAAAGGTACGACGAATTAAAAAAAGGAGAAACCGGGGCGTGGGTCAGCATTTGCGCTTACCTCGTTCTGTCGGCCGTTAAGCTGATCATCGGATACGTCTTTCATTCCGAGGCCCTCAAGGCAGACGGGCTTAACAATACGACGGATATCATTGCCTCTTTAGCGGTGCTGATCGGTCTCAGGATTTCGCAAAAGCCGCCTGATGAAGACCATCCGTACGGACACTTCAGAGCCGAGACGATCGCTTCGCTCGTCGCCTCTTTTATCATGATGGTTGTCGGGCTTGATGTGCTGTATAGTTCGGGAGAGACGTTTTTGCATCCGCGGGAAACGACTCCTGATATGATAGCGGCATGGACGGCGGTCGGGAGTGCGGCCGTCATGTTTTTGGTGTACGCCTATAATAAACGGCTCGCCGAAAGGGTGAACAGCCAGGCGCTGCATGCGGCAGCTGCAGATAATAGATCTGATGCCATCGTCAGCATCGGAACGTTTACCGGTATTTTTGCGTCGCAATTTAACCTCGCCTGGGTCGATACTTTAGCGGCGTTTATCATCGGGCTGATCATTTGCAAAACCGCGTGGGACATATTTAAAGAAGCCGCTCATTCCTTGACGGACGGATTTGATATAAAGGATATTTCGACATATAAAGAAACGATTCAAAAAGTTCCCGGCGTCGGCAGGATCAAGGATGTGAAGGCGAGATATTTGGGAAGCGCCGTGCATGTTGAAGTCATCGTAGAGGTGAGGCCTGATCTGAACATTTTGGAAAGCCACGATATCGCCGATGAGATCGAAAGAAAAATGCAGGAGGAGCACTCGATCATCCATTCCCATGTTCATATAGAACCGTTCAGAGACGGCGAAAAATAACCTTTTCCATTTTGGAAAAGGTTATTTTTATTTACATAGAAAGAGAGTTTAACCATTTAGTTGTTTTCTGCCGAAACATCGTTTATCGTAAAGTTAAATCAATTTCGAATCCGTACGCATGAGGAGGAAAAGGATGGCTTACGAAGAAACGCTGCACCCTGTTTTGGGAAAAGTAGCCGATAATATTGATAACGTAATGGTAGGAAAGAAAGATATTGCCGTATTGAGCCTGACCGCCATTCTTGCCAACGGCCATGTGCTTTTGGAGGATGTGCCCGGAGTGGGGAAGACGATGATGGTTCGCACGCTGGCGAAATCGACGGGCGCCGAATTTAAGAGAATTCAGTTTACGCCGGACTTACTGCCATCAGACGTAACAGGCGTTTCCATATATAATCCGAAAACCCTTGAATTTGAATACCGTTCAGGCCCGATTATGGGGGAGATCGTGTTGGCGGATGAAATCAACCGTACGTCGCCAAAAACCCAGTCGGCTCTGCTTGAAGCGATGGAGGAAGGGAGCGTGACCGTCGACGGTGTGACGATGCCGCTTTCTAAGCCTTTTTTTGTCATGGCTACCCAAAACCCGGTGGAATACGAAGGAACGTATCCGCTGCCTGAGGCCCAGCTTGACCGCTTCCTATTCAAGCTTCGAATGGGCTATCCGACGGTCGCCGAAGAGATTCAGGTGCTGGACCTTCAGGAAAAAAGCCGTCCGATTGAAGAGATTGAGCCGGTGATCACGAAGGATGAGCTGGCCGGCTTCCAAAAAGAGGCCGAAACGGTCTATGTGGATGCTTCCATAAAAGAATATATTGTTGACATCACACAACAAACAAGACATCATTCAGACGTCTATCTCGGCGTCAGCCCCCGCGGTTCGATCGCCCTGATGAAAGCTGCACAGGCGTTTGCTTTCCTGTATAACCGCGATTATGTTATACCGGATGATATCCAGTACCTTGCGCCTTTTACGCTTCCGCACAGAATGATATTGCGGTCGGAGGCGAAATTTGAAGGGAAGCGGCCGGAGACGGTTCTTCAGGAGATCATGGCGAAAGCGAAGGTTCCCGTTGGAAGGCGATGAGCAGATCATGAGAGAGCGTATCGGTCATATCAGGTTTTGGTGGAAGCTGTTTATTTTATTTCTTCTTTTTATATCGACGTTCTGCTATGCGATGTTTCAAGGGGGATTTGTCAGCTGGTTTTTGTTTTACGTTTTTCTTCCCTTCGTTTTGTACGCCGTCTTGTTTGCAACTTACCCGCTGAAGAAAATCGAGGCCGAACGAACGCTCAGCCGCGGACAGTTTAAAGCCGGCGATCAGCTTGAAGCCGTGATTACGATAAAGAGAAAATTTCCGTTTCCGCTTATGTTTATGATCGTTGAAGACTGCCTTCCCGGTTCTCTTTTAAAAAACGGCCATGCGCAGGGAGCGGTGAGGTTTCTTTTTCCCTGGTTTCAAAAAGAAATCAAAATGGCTTATACGATCCCGTCCGTTCCGAGGGGCGATCATCGTCTGAACACGGTCAGAATCCGTACAGGCGATCCCCTGGGGCTTCTGGAAAAGGAAATATATGTGCGGCTTGAAACCTCATTTCTCGTTCTGCCTTCGTATCAAAAGATCGCGTACGATGCCAATACTGGAAGCTTTGACGATAAAGCCGGACATGCCGCAGACTTTCAGAGGCAAAACAGCCATTTGGCTTCAAGCGTGAGGGAATATCAGCCGGGGGACCGCTTTTCGTGGGTGGACTGGAAGACGTCGGCGAGACGGAACCGGCTGATGACAAAGGAGTTTGAACAGGTGAAGGGCCGGAATTTGTGCGTTTTCATGGATCGTACCCCTTCTCCTGCTTTTGAAGACATCGTTGTCTTTACGGCTTCGGTTCTGCGCGCGGCTCTTCAAAACGGGGCCTATGCAGGGCTTGTTTCGATTGGGAAAGATCGATCCTTGTTTCCGATCCGCGGCGGAGAAGATCATTTAAGAAAGCTCTTTTATCATTTGGCGCTGGCAGATTGCGATTCCCCCCATCCGTTTCACAAGCTGCTGGAGAGCGAGCTTCAGCTGCCCGATATGAGGAAGACGGCGAAATATATCGTGACAGGCCGCATGACAGCGGCGTTATCGCACGTGTTGGGAAACGCATCGAAAGACAAGGCGCCGGCCGTATTTCTCATCAAAGAAAAAGGCGGCGCTGTCTCACCGGAAGAGAATGCGGCGATTGAGCATGTAAAAGCGCGCGGAATCGAAGTCAGCGTCATTAGCGGAGAGCGCTTTTCGCATGTTTTTTTGAAAGCGAGGTGAGATGATGATGTCCAAAGAACAAAACGGCCGGATCAGTCAGCTGATTTTTTACGTTTTAACCTTTTTGCTGCTTTGGGAGTGGCTCCGCCCCCTGCAGTATTTTACCGATACGGGGCATACCTTCTTTTTTATCGTGTTTATCGCTGTCGTTTTTCTGATGACATTTTTTAAAGTTCCCTGGTTTATCAGGTTTCCGGTCAGCCTCGGTTTCATTCTGTTTGCCCTTCATTGGATATTTTACGAGGGATCATTGCTTCAACCTTCCTGGCTCGGAATGCTGGCAGGCGATGTCAATCGAAATCTGTCGTACATCTTTTCGGGGATGTGGCGGGATATGTCGCCTTTGTTTCGGACGCTGCTCTTTTTCGTCCTGCTTTGGCTGCTCGTCTACCTTCTGCACTATTGGGTGATTTATCAGCGGAGAATTTTCTTCTTTTTCATCATGACCGTCGTTTATATTACGGTGATCGATACGTTTACGCCGTTTGACGCGTCGCATGCGATCATCCGGATCGTTGTGTTCGGCTTTCTCCTGCTCGGAATGCTGTTTTTGGAGCGGATGAAGGAAAGCGAGAAGTTCAAAGCTTCTCCATCGTTATTTGCCAAATGGTTTGCCCCTCTCGTGCTGATGACGGCTGTCGCCGCGGCCATTGCAATAGCTGCGCCGAAGGCCGATCCGGTCTGGCCTGATCCGGTTCCGTTCCTCAAAACGGCGGCAAACGGCGATTTTTCTTCAGGGGGAAAAACCAAAGTCGGCTATGGAACGAATGATGAATCATTGGGCGGACCGTTTACGCAGGACGATACACGGGTGTTTTCGTGGCAGGGCAATGAAAGAAGCTATTTCAGAGTCGAAACGAAAAGCTATTACACCGGCAAAGGCTGGACTGAAGATGAGAAAGCGGGAACATCGATCAACCTTGATGATACGAAGCTTCATTATGCATGGTATGAAGACGGCGTAAAAACGCAAACGTGGAAAGTCAAGGTCGACATCAATCCGGCTTACCGCTATCACCATGTCCTTTACCCGATCGGGACGACGGACATCTTATTGGACAATTTTGTGCCGCTCGCGATGAACAGCCGAACGGAGCGGATCGTTCCGGTCGGCAAGATGGGAGCCGACGTGAAAAACCTTGGAAGCTATACAGTGACCTACCAATCTCCTGTTTTTGACGTGAAAAAACTTCAGCGCATCAGCATGGATACTGAAGGAGAATGGAGCAAAGACCATCAAAAATACTTGCAGCTCCCTGACTCCCTTCCTGAGCGTGTCAAACGGCTCGCCCATGATTTGACGAAAGATCATGACAACGTGTATGACAAAGCGAAAGCGATTGAAGATTATCTCGGGTCTTCCGAGTTTTCGTATGAGACGAAAGATGTTGCCGTTCCGAAAAATCATCAGGATTACGTCGATCAATTTTTATTTGAGACGAAAATCGGGTATTGCGACAACTTTTCAACGGCCATGATCGTGCTCTTGCGGTCTGCCGGTGTACCGGCCCGCTGGGTGAAGGGCTATACATCGGGACAGTATGCCGGAACGTCGCAGGACCGGAATCATAACGTTTATGAAGTGACAAACAACAATGCCCATTCCTGGGTCGAAGTCTACTTTAAAGGGCAGGGATGGGTGACATTTGAACCGACAAAAGGTTTTATCAATCCGGAGCAATTAGTCGAGCAGTCAAGCAGTCAGCCTGGCGATGCTTCTCATGAAGCGGCCGAAAAAGAACAGAATCATTACGGAGATCGGCCGGAGGAGACTGCCGAAGAGAAGCAAAGAAACGATCAGAAGCAGGCGCTTGATGAAAAACAAGACCGTCAAAGCGCAGATGTGGAACGCTGGGACGCCGCAGGTGCGCTCAGCGGTGGAGCGGTGCTGCTTATCATCGTTGCCGCCGGGGCGTCATTTTACTTTACCCGTGCCAAATGGCTGCCGCTGGTCATTGCTTTCAGGCTGAAAAAACGGCGGGATGACGCCGTTTTCTTCAAGGCTTATGACGAACTGCTCCGCCAGCTGAAGCGAAAAGGCATGAAAAAAGAAGCGGGCCAGACGCTCCGCGAATTTGCGGAAAAGGTTGATGAACGTTACAAAACCGATGACATGACCCGGTTGACGCTGATGTATGAACGGGCTCTCTATCGGAAAGAAAATGCGAGGGAGCTTTGGCATGAATCAGTTGAGTTATGGGAAAATTTAATTAAAAGGAGATAGTCTTGACCGCTATCTTTCCTATTGTTAGAATAAGTGAATATTAAAAACCCTTATATATTCTTGCTGGCAGGCCCGGCGTCTGCCGTTTAAACAAAGCCGGGCCTTAGTCCCGCGAATGGGGGCAGGACTGCTGTATGTCTGCCGCCATTTTTTCTGTGCAAAAGACAATTTGATAAAGAGGTGACACCATGACGAAGTTAGTAAATGAAATGATTCTTGTATTGGATTTTGGAAGTCAGTACAACCAGCTGATCACTCGGCGCATACGTGAGTTTGGTGTATACAGCGAGCTGCATCCGCACACTTTGACGGCGGAGGAAATCAGGGAAATGAATCCGAAGGGAATTATTTTGTCCGGGGGTCCGAACAGCGTATATGACGAAGCATCTTTCCGCTGTGACGAAAAGATCTTTGACCTGGACATCCCGGTTCTTGGAATTTGCTATGGCATGCAGCTGATGACCCATTACCTCGGCGGCAGAGTGGAAGCGGCAAGTCAGCGTGAGTACGGAAAAGCGGACATTCACATTAAAGGCGAGCCTGATCTGTTTAAAGATCTTCCGAAAGAACAGGTCGTCTGGATGAGTCATGGTGATTTAGTTGTTGAAGTTCCGGAAGGCTTCACCGTTGATGCGACGAGCCATCATTGCCCGAATTCCGCGATGAGCAAAAAAGACAAAAAATGGTACGGCGTTCAGTTCCACCCGGAAGTCCGCCACTCCGAATACGGAAACGATCTGCTGAAAAACTTCGTTTTCGAGGTTTGCGAGTGTGCCGGAGAATGGTCAATGGAGAACTTCATCGAAATCGAAATGCAAAAAATCCGTGAAACAGTCGGCGACAAACAAGTGTTATGCGCGCTTAGCGGCGGGGTCGATTCCTCTGTCGTCGCAGTGCTGATCCATAAAGCGATCGGCGATCAGCTGACATGTATTTTCGTCGATCACGGCCTGCTCCGCAAAGGTGAAGCAGAAGGCGTCATGAAGACGTTCAGCGAAGGCTTTAACATGAACGTCATCAAAGTCGATGCAAAAGACCGCTTCCTCAACAAGCTGAAAGGTGTTTCAGATCCTGAACAAAAACGGAAAATCATCGGCAATGAGTTTATCTACGTGTTTGACGATGAAGCGGACAAGCTGAAAGGAATCGATTTCCTTGCACAAGGAACGCTTTACACCGACATTATCGAGAGCGGAACGGCGACTGCGCAGACGATCAAGTCTCACCACAATGTCGGCGGACTGCCGGAAGACATGCAGTTTGAGCTGATCGAACCGCTGAATACGCTGTTTAAAGACGAAGTTCGCGCGCTCGGCACAGAGCTCGGCATTCCTGATGAGATCGTTTGGCGCCAGCCGTTCCCCGGCCCGGGCCTTGGAATTCGCGTGTTAGGAGAAGTAACGGAAGAAAAGCTGGAGATCGTCCGTGAATCAGACGCGATCCTGCGCGAAGAAATCGCCAAAGCCGGCCTTGACCGCGACATTTGGCAATACTTCACCGTCCTTCCTGATATCCGCAGCGTCGGAGTCATGGGAGACGCGAGAACATATGATTACACAATCGGCATTCGCGCCGTCACTTCTATCGACGGCATGACATCAGACTGGGCAAGAATCCCGTGGGATGTCCTCGAAAAGATTTCGACGCGGATCGTCAACGAAGTGAAGCACATCAACAGAGTGGTGTACGATATTACCTCTAAGCCGCCTGCCACAATTGAATGGGAATAATAAAGATGCCCCGGATCTTAACGGATTTGGGGCTTTTTATTGTTGGGATAATGTTTTATTTCGATAGCTTTCCGGAGAACGCGGAGGCCGAATTGGAACATACAGTAAACGAACATAGCGGGACGTTATTTTGCATAATGTTCGCTTTTTTGTATTGTGTTTACGGTAAGATATTGTTACAATAGCATAGTAATTGAAAAAGAACTTGTCGTATAATCATGGGAATATGGCCCATAAGTTTCTACCAAGCTACCGTAAATAGCTTGACTACGCTGGTATATATTGATTTGATTTTTTAAAACATTCAGTATGAAATATGCCGTAGTCAAGCGTCCCATATCATTGGGGCGTTTTTTGTTTAAAAGCAAAGGTTTATGAAACAATAAAAACGACAGAAAATCGAGAGGAGTTACCATTTTGAAGCGTTTCTTTCAGTTTGACGAATTGGATACAAATTATCGGAGAGAAATCATCGGCGGACTGACAACCTTTTTGTCAATGGCTTACATTCTGTTTGTCAACCCGCTTACCCTTTCTCTCGCTTCAGTCACTGATTTTCCGAAAGATTTAAGAATAGATCAAGGTTCAGTCTTTACAGCGACTGCGATCGCTTCTGCCGTCGGCTGTATTTTGATGGGCCTCATCGCGAAATATCCGATTGCCATTGCTCCCGGAATGGGACTGAATGCGTTTTTTGCTTTCACCGTCGTCTTGAACATGGGGATTTCCTGGCAGACGGCTTTATCGGGCGTATTCATTTCAGGACTTATTTTTGTCGGTCTATCATTAACAGGCTTGAGGGAAAAAATCATCAATGCCATTCCGCCGGAGCTTAAACTGGCAGTCGGCGCCGGCATCGGCCTTTTCATTACATTTGTCGGTCTTCAAGGTTCGAAAATTATCGTGGCGAATCCGAGCACGCTCGTGTCTCTCGGAAACATCCACAGCGGTCCTGTGCTGCTGACGATCTTCGGAATAATCGTCACCGTCATTTTGATGGTGCTCCGGGTGAACGGAGCCGTCTTCTTCGGAATGCTGATCACGGCCGTGGCCGGTATATTGACCGGCTTGATCGATGCGCCGACAAAGATTGTCGACAAAATTCCAAGCCTTGAACCGACGTTTGGACAAGCCATCATTCATTTGCACGATATTTTTTCTTTGAATATGCTGATCGTCATTTTAACGTTTTTGTTTGTCGGATTTTTTGACACCGCCGGTACGCTGGTAGCAGTGGCGACGCAGGCGGGATTAATGAAGGAAAACAAACTGCCGAGAGCCGGCAGGGCGCTGTTTGCCGATTCGTCTTCCATCGTTGTCGGCGCCGTCCTCGGAACATCAACGACGACTTCTTATGTTGAATCAAGCGCGGGTGTTGCCGCAGGCGCAAGATCCGGTTTTGCGGCTGTCGTAACAGGAATTCTGTTTTTGTTTGCGATGTTTTTCTCTCCGCTGCTTACCGTCGTGACATCAAATGTGACGGCTCCTGCATTGATCGTTGTCGGCGTTTTGATGGTCGCTCCTCTCGGCAAAATCGACTGGACCAAGTTTGAAATCGCCGTTCCCGCGTTTTTAACGATGATCTGCATGCCACTGACGTACAGCATCGCGACCGGGATTGCGATCGGCTTTATCTTTTATCCGATCACTATGATTTTTAAAGGAAAAGCGAAAGAAGTACATCCGATTATGTACTGTTTGTTTGTGATCTTTATTCTTTACTTTATTTTCTTGAATCATTAAGCTTTTCGCGGCCGATAACTCTTGCGGGTTATCGGCTTTTTTGTGTATATCTCGAAATTAGGCGAACCGTGCAAAACTTTTCGCGTTCGTTCAGCGTTATATATAATGACCGCCAAATCTGTTTTAAAATAGTGGTTTTGCTTGACTGTTTTGCAAGGCTTAGGTAATTTATAAAAGAAATCAGTAGCGTTAGCTTTGGGCAAAGAATAGGAGTTGCTTATATGATTGATGAACAATATAAAGAAAAAAGTCGTGATGAAGATCATGAACCTGAGATAGATCAGCCGGCATCGAGAATGTCCAGAAGCTCGCGCAACGCGAGGGCGGCAAAGGAAACAGACGGAACACCGCAGAAGAAAGTCAAAACGGTTTTGCGAAGCGTAAATGCCGCTTTAGTCCGTTATTTCAGCTTTATGCTCGATGTGTTAAAGTCCCCTGTACAGGCGGCCGAAGAAAACGACCGGTCTTATTTTAAGTATTCCGTTATTTCGATGACGCTGTTAGCCGTTTTCTTTTCGCTCGGAAACTTTTATCAGCTATTGTCCGGCCGCGGCAGGGTGCTTGGATTTGGCGTGTCGGTCTCATTCATGGAAGTGTTTCTCGTCGTTTTCCTTTACTGCATGATCTTTATGTTCTGGAACATCGCGGCGATTTGGGCGGCGTCGAGGTTTTGGCTGAAGAATAAGCTGTCTTTTGCCGAAACTGCGGCCAAGTACGGCTCGCTGTTGGTTCCTTTTATCATCCCTGCCGCTCTGTGGATGGTTTGTGCGATTTTAAACATCACGACGATGACGGTGATCCTGTCGATCCTGATGTTTTTGGGAATGGTATTCGGAACGTTTATCATGATTCAGTCCATTTATGAAAAAAGCGGCAGGGCGCGGGCGGATTTAATGTATTTCGTCTTTGCCGTCCTGTTGGCCGAATTGGTATATGCCGGAGCGACATGGAAGTTCATGGTCGGCTATTTGCTGTCTTCGCTCGTTCCGGTGTAACGGGCCTTTAGCCGGTTCACATGTAGAACCGGCTTTTTTGATCATAAAATCCGAGTTGACTCATAAGAATAATAAGTATAATATAAAAACACATGTCAGTTCGGATCGGGGGGAGTAATCAATGGCCAATTTTCTCCGCAAAGCCATTTATGAAAAAAAGAAATGGCTCATCAGACAGATCGTGAAGTCAGGACGGATAGACAATACAAACGATTTATCGGCATATACGCTGACTGATCTTGAAAAGGTGCATCGTTCAGTAACGGAACATCATACAAAAAAGCGGCCGTAAGCATGATAACGGCACAGGCCAGGGCGTTTTGCAAAACGCCTTTTTTTTGTTGTTTCACAAGCTTTGAAACTTCTCTAAAAAGGGTAAACTGATCATAATTGGAACGCGATGTCAGATTGTCGAAAAATTTTGCGGTGAAGCAAGGACATTACAGGATTGTATATGCGGAATTTCTCTAGTAGAATATGATTGCTTCTGCATCTAAAGGAGGGATTGGAGTTGCTTCACACGGCATTTATCCACGCTGTGAGTATGGTTGGCATTATTCTGGTTATCAATATTATATATGTAACATTTTTAACCCTTCGAATGATACTGACATTGAAAGGTCAGCGGTATTTGGCCGCTTTTATCGGTACGATCGAAATGCTGGTCTACGTCGTCGGACTTGGGCTGGTTTTAGATAATTTAAATCAAATCCAAAACGTGATCGCCTATGCGATTGGATTTGGAATCGGAATTATCGTAGGGACGAAAATCGAAGAAAAGCTTGCACTCGGATATATTATGGTAAACGCGATTACGAAGGAGCTTGATTTGGACCTTCCGAAACAGCTCCGCGAAAAAGGGTACGGCGTCACCCACTGGGTCGTCGGCGGACTTGAAGGCGACAGAACGGCGATGCAGATTTTGACGCCGAGAAGGTATGAACTGCAATTGTACGAGACGATCAAATCGATTGACTCAAAAGCCTTTATCGTTTCCTACGAACCGAAAACGATCCACGGCGGCTTCTGGGTGAAAGCCGTTAAGAAAAGGAGAATTAAAGAGTAATGACAAAGCCGAAGAAAAAACGCTTTGAAGTGGCTGAAGGCGAAACGATCGACGCCGTGTTGAGCCGCATGCAGGAAGAAGGATATACGCCGGTGCGCCGGATGGAGGAGCCTGTGTTTAAAGAAACGGAGGAAAATGGAACGATTCAGGTTGTTCCGTGCGGAAGGAAAATTATATTTGAAGGGAAATTGACCTAAAACCGAACATTAAAACAATAAAAAATAGTATTGTTCGATAATGTCGTTGACATTATGGAAGTCCGTTGTTAAGATAAACATGACATGAAAACACGACCTCATATAATCTTGGGAATATGGCCCATAAGTCTCTACCCGATGACCGTAAATCATCGGACTATGCAGGAAAGTGGACAATAAACTGACATGGAAATCGCGAGAAGCGGACGACTGACGATTAACGCGCCATGCCCGGTTTGTGTTGCTTCCTAACATGCAATACAAAGCCGGGCTTTTTGTTTGCGATGAATTACAGCTAAAGGTGGGACAATCAAATGCAGCCTCTTGCAGGTGTTATTATGGGAAGCACATCAGATTGGGAAACGATGAAGCATGCTTGCGGCATACTAGAAGAATTAAAGATTCCATTTGAGAAAAAGGTTGTTTCCGCTCATCGGACGCCTGATCTCATGTTTGATTATGCCGAAACGGCGCGGGAAAGGGGCTTGAAAGTGATCATTGCCGGAGCGGGGGGCGCTGCCCATCTGCCGGGAATGGTCGCGTCCAAAACGACGCTGCCCGTCATCGGCGTTCCGGTGCAGTCAAAAGCGCTGAACGGACTTGACTCGCTTTTATCAATCGTCCAAATGCCTGGCGGCGTTCCGGTGGCTACCGTGGCGATCGGAAAAGCGGGAGCCGTCAATGCGGGACTGCTGGCGGCGCAAATCCTTTCCGCGTTTGATGAAAAAATAGCCCGCGTTTTGAGCGAACGAAGGGAAACGATCAGACAAACCGTGTTGGAAAGCAGTGATCAGCTTGGATAAACAAACGATTTTTCCCGGTGCGACAATCGGTATCATCGGAGGCGGCCAGCTCGGCAAAATGATGGCTGTCGCCGCAAAGCAAATGGGCTATCGCATAGCGGTCGTTGATCCCGTTCCTTCCTCGCCGTGCGGACAGGTGGCGGACCTTGAAATCACAGCGGCCTACAATGATCAAGAAGCGATCGAAAAGCTGGCGGAAGCGAGCGATGTCATCACCTATGAATTTGAAAACATCGACTATCACGCCTTTAACTGGCTAAAAGAGAATGCTTACCTGCCGCAGGGAAGCGAGCTTTTGCTGTTGACCCAAAACAGGGAGACGGAGAAAAAAGCGATCGAATCAGCCGGCTGCAGGGTTGCGCTGTACAGAATCATTCATGACCGCACAGAGCTTGAAGCGGCTGCGTCAGAGCTCGGGCTTCCGGCGGTGCTGAAGACGTGCCGCGGCGGATACGACGGAAAAGGGCAGTATGTGATCAAGGAAAAAGCCCAAATCGGAGAAGCAGCAGCGCTCCTAGAGCATGGAACGTGCATTTTGGAAAGCTGGGTGCATTTTAAAATGGAGCTGTCCGTCATCGTGACGAGATCGGTGAACGGTGAAACCGCAGTGTTCCCGGCTGCTGAAAATATTCATAAACACAACATTTTGTTTCAAAGCATTGTTCCGGCAAGAGCCGATGAGGCGATTCAGGAAAAAGCGGCTGACCTCGCCGTCCGGCTCGCCGAAAAGCTTCAGCTCGTCGGAACGCTGGCTGTTGAGCTATTTCTTACGGAAGACGGCGGGCTGCTCGTCAATGAACTTGCGCCGCGCCCTCATAACTCGGGCCATTACACGCTTGATCTTTGCGAAACAAGCCAGTTTGAACAGCATATCCGCGCCGTCTGCGGATTGCCGCTCGGCAAAACAGACCTTCTCAAAGAAGGAATGATGGTGAATCTTCTCGGCGATGAAGTGTACATGGTTCAGGAAGAGCCTGGGCTGCTGAAAGAAGCGAAGCTTTATATTTACGGAAAACATGAAGTAAAACCCGGCCGCAAAATGGGGCATATTACATTTATGAGAAAACCTGATCAGCATTGGATTCAGCAGATGACTGAAAAGTGGACTGAAAGAGATGGAGGAAGAGAACAATGATCGAACGTTATTCAAGACCGGAAATGGCCGCGATTTGGACGGATGAAAACAGGTTTCAGGCATGGCTTGAAGTCGAAATTTTGGCATGTGAAGCATGGGCGGAGCTTGGCGTCATTCCTAAAGAAGACGTCAAGGTTTTGCGCCAAAACGCGTCATTTGATATCGACCGAATTTTAGAAATCGAGAAAGACACGCGCCACGATGTCGTCGCCTTTACCCGCGCCGTGTCCGAAACGCTCGGCGAAGAAAGAAAATGGGTTCACTACGGTCTGACGTCAACGGACGTTGTCGATACCGCTCTTTCCTACCTATTAAAGCAGGCCAACGACATCCTGCTCAAGGACCTTGAGAGATTTATTGACATCCTAAAAGAAAAAGCAAAAGAGCATAAATATACGGTCATGATGGGACGCACACACGGCGTGCATGCAGAGCCGACGACATTCGGCTTAAAGCTTGCCCTTTGGTACGAAGAAATGAAGCGCAACCTGGAGCGCTTCAAACAGGCGAAGGAAGGCATCGAAGTCGGAAAAATTTCCGGTGCTGTAGGAACATACGCAAACATCGATCCTTTCGTCGAGAAGTACGTATGCGAAAAGCTCGGCTTAAAACCGGCGCCGATTTCCACACAGACGCTGCAGCGCGACAGACACGCCGATTATATGGCGGCAATTGCCCTGATCGCAACGAGCATCGAAAAATTTGCCGTTGAAATCCGCGGTCTGCAAAAAAGCGAAACGCGCGAGGTTGAAGAATTTTTCGCAAAAGGACAGAAAGGCTCATCAGCGATGCCGCATAAGCGGAATCCGATCGGCTCTGAAAACATGACGGGAATGGCGCGCGTCATCCGCGGCTACATGCTGACGGCTTACGAAAATGTACCGCTTTGGCACGAACGCGATATTTCCCATTCTTCGGCGGAACGCATCATTCTGCCTGATGCGACGATTGCGCTGAACTACATGCTGAACCGCTTCGGCAACATCGTGAAGAACCTGACCGTGTTCCCTGAAAACATGAAGCGCAACATGGACCGCACGCTCGGACTGATCTATTCACAGCGCGTCCTGCTTGCTCTGATCGACAGCGGCATGACACGCGAAGAAGCGTATGACACAGTACAGCCGAAAGCGATGGAGGCATGGGAGAAGCAGGTGCCGTTCCGCCAGCTTGTCGAAGCCGAGGAAAACATTACGTCGCGACTCACCTCTGAACAAATCGCCGACTGTTTCGACTACAATTATCATTTGAAAAACGTCGACTTCATCTTTGAGCGCTTAGGTTTGGCATAACATGAACCTCCCGCCTTATTCAGGCGGGAGAATAAGAGATGGAATATTTCCAACATTCGGGTTAGGAGGCCTTCTGTGAATATTGTGAAAAATGAACTTTTATACGAAGGAAAAGCGAAAAAGATTTTTCTTACGAATGATGACGATATTTTGTTTGTCGAGTACAAGGATTCTGCAACGGCTTTTAACGGAGAAAAAAAGGCCGAAATCGACGGAAAAGGCCGCTTAAATAATGAAATTTCGAGCATGATTTTCACGAGGCTTCATGAGAAAGGGATTGGAAATCACTTCGTGAAGAGGGTTTCTGAAACCGAACAGCTTATCAAAAAAGTGAACATCATCCCGCTTGAAGTCGTCGTCCGCAATGTCGTTGCGGGGAGCATGTCCAAACGGCTCGGCATTCCTGAAGGCACTGAGCTGGGACATCCGCTCATCGAGTTTTACTATAAAGACGACTCGCTCGGCGACCCGCTGATCACAGAAGACCATATTTGGATTTTGCAAGCGGCTGAACCCGATCAGGTGGAAACCATCAAATCGATCACAAGACAGGTCAACGAAGAGCTGCAGCAGATTTTCGCGGCGATCGGTGTCAGATTGATAGATTTCAAGCTTGAGTTCGGGCTTGATGCAAACGGCTGCGTGCTGCTCGCCGATGAAATCTCGCCGGATACGTGCCGTCTGTGGGATAAAGAAACGAATGAAAAACTTGACAAAGACGTGTTCAGACGGAATTTAGGCGGATTGACTGATGCGTACGAAGAAATATTCAAAAGACTTGGAGGCATGTAAAATGTACAAAGTGAAAGTTTATGTCAGCTTGAAAGAAAGTGTCCTAGATCCTCAGGGGAGCGCTGTCCAGCATGCTTTGCACAGCATGTCTTACAAAGAAGTTCAGGAAGTCCGCATCGGCAAATACATGGAGCTTACAATCGAAAAATCAGACCGCGACCTTGACGTTTTGGTCAAAGAAATGTGCGAAAAGCTTCTGGCAAATACGGTGATTGAAGATTACAGATACGAAGTCGAGGAGGTTGTCGCACAGTGAAATTTGCGGTGATTGTGTTACCGGGCTCTAACTGCGATATCGACATGTTCCACGCCATCAAAGACGAACTCGGCGAAGAAGCGGAATACGTCTGGCACACGGACACAAGTCTTGAGGAGTATGACGGCGTTTTGATTCCAGGGGGCTTTTCGTACGGTGATTACTTAAGGTGCGGCGCGATCGCCCGCTTTGCAAACATCATGCCGGCCGTCAAAAAAGCAGCCGAAGAAGGAAAGCCTGTACTCGGCGTCTGCAACGGATTTCAAATCTTGCAGGAGCTCGGATTATTGCCGGGCGTGATGAGACGCAACAAAGACTTGAAATTTATCTGCCGCCCTGTCGAACTGATCGTCAAAAACAATGAAACCATGTTCACGTCTTCTTATGCTGCAGGCGAATCGATTACGATTCCGGTTGCCCACGGTGAAGGAAACTTCTATTGTGACGAAGACACGCTTGCCAGGCTGAAAGAAAACAACCAGATTGCGTTCACATATGGAACCAACATCAACGGAAGCGTCGCCGACATTGCAGGCGTCGTGAATGCAAAAGGCAATGTACTGGGCATGATGCCTCACCCTGAGCGCGCGGTCGACACTATGCTCGGAAGCGCCGACGGTCTCAAACTATTTCAGTCCATCGTGAAAAATTGGAGGGAAACTCATGTCGCTACTGCTTGAACCAAGTAAAGAACAAATTAAGGAAGAGAAACTTTATCAGCAAATGGGCGTCAGCGATGACGAGTTCGCCATGATCGAATCGATTCTCGGAAGGCTTCCAAACTATACGGAAATCGGGATTTTTTCGGTGATGTGGTCAGAGCATTGCAGCTACAAAAATTCGAAGCCGATCCTGCGGAAGTTCCCGACGAAAGGCGACCGCGTCCTTCAAGGTCCCGGGGAAGGCGCGGGGATCGTCGACATCGGCGACAATCAGGCGGTCGTGTTCAAAATCGAATCGCACAACCACCCGTCGGCGATTGAACCGTATCAAGGAGCTGCAACAGGCGTAGGCGGCATCATCCGCGATGTCTTTTCGATGGGTGCGCGGCCGATCGCAGTCTTAAACTCTCTTCGGTTCGGCGAACTCACTTCACCGCGCGTGAAGTACTTGTTTGAAGAAGTAGTCGCAGGCATTGCCGGATACGGCAACTGCATCGGAATCCCGACCGTCGGCGGCGAAGTGCAGTTTGACAGCTGCTATGAAGGCAACCCTCTCGTCAATGCAATGTGCGTCGGGCTGATCAACCATGAAGATATTAAAAAAGGGCAGGCGAAAGGCGTCGGC